>CAZIBA010000010.1:0-12927 GCA_964536795.1 uncultured Planctomycetota bacterium
CACCTTGGCAAAGCCAAGATGGGCCACCCCATGTGGGTAACCTCACGCGAGAACAAGACGTACGAACACTGGGGATGAGTCAGGCAGGATGGCTTGTGCTTTTGCCTTGAGCCAGGTCGGCTGCTGGGGCACACTCACAGGGGGCCGAGGCGACGGGTACACGGGGTCCGACCGGGAGACAGCCAACGTGGATGAAGCGAAGCCAGTGGGCGGCCCACAGCCCGAAGTGCTTCCGACGGGACTTCATCGCCGGGTGCTCACCTTGCTTCGAGAGCTGGTGGCCATACCCAGTGTGAACCCCCTGGACCACGACCTCTCGGCCGCTGAAGGCGGTCGTGAGGGGGCGGGCGAGCTCGTTGGCGAGAAGCGGGTGGTCGATTACCTGGAGCAGCACGTGCGCCGACTCGGCCTGGAGTACGAGCGCTACGACGTGCTGGCCTTCCGACCCAACCTGGTGGCTCGTCTGCCCGGGGCATCTCCGCGGGTGCTGGCCCTGGTGGGGCACACCGACACGGTGGGCGTCATCGGCTTTGAGGGCGACCCGCTCTCTGGTGAGTACCGTGACGGTTGGCTGCACGGCCGGGGCTCCGCCGACGCCAAGGGACCGCTCGTGGCCGGGCTGCTGGCCCTGGAGCTGCTTCGGGAAGGGCCCCAGCCGCCTCCCGTGACCATGCTCCTGGCTGCGGTCTGTGACGAGGAGTACCGGGGCCGGGGCATCCGGCGGCTGGTCGGACGGGCGCCAGCCATCGAGCGGGCGGTCGTGCTGGAGCCTACAGGGCTGGACATCGTCGTGGCCAACAATGGCGGGGCACGCTGGCGCATCCGGACGCACGGCCAGGCGGTGCACAGCAGCCGGGCCCAGGAGGGTACCAACGCCATCCACCTGATGGCCGACGTGGTGCGTGTCATCCGAGACGTCGTGGACCCCTGGCTGCTCCAGCGTCGACACCCCCTGTGCGCTACGCCGCCGGCCAACGTCGGGTTCATCCAGGGAGGAGGTGAGTCCAACGTCGTCCCCGACCTGTGCGTCATCGAAGTCAACGTCCGCACCCACCCGGGCGAGGACCCGAAGGCCATTGCCGCTCAGGTCAATGAGCTCATCCGTTCCGCGCTGCCTGCCGAGGTGGCCGAGCACGTCGAGTTCTTTGAGCCCTTCCACACCAGCCTGGGTTTCTCGACTGACCCCGGGGACCCGCTCGTGGGTGCCTTCAAAGATGCCGCCGCTGAGGTCGGGGTGGGACCCCGGGTGGCGGGCCGTCCCTTCGGGTCCGACGCCAGCTTCCTGGCAACGAGGAAGATCCCAGCCGTCGTCTTCGGCCCAGGTGAGGACCGGGCCGCGCACAGTTCCGACGAGCGCATTGAGTTGGCTCAGGTAGTCCAGGCAGCCAGGCTCCTGGCCTCTGCCGTCAGCAAGCTCCCCTTGACGGCCAGGTAGTCGCTGCGTACCGTCAGCGTAGTTGCAGGGAACGGTTATCTCTTGGCCACGAAGGAGGATCAGCAGTGACAGATACCCCGGCAACGCTGGTGCGCCTGATTGATAGCGAGATCGGGCAGGCGGAGAGTGTGGGACACAACGTGGGCCGGTACCGCAGCCGGTGGCGTCGGCTGTCCAGTCCCAAAGGCCGGCCGAACACCCGCGCCCTGGCCAAGCTCTACGAAGAGGTCAAGGCACTGGGCCTGCCCAGGGGCTTCCCCTACGACGAACCGTCCGAACTCGCGGCCATTCGCAGGCTGCGGCCGCGGGCTCGACGGAGCTACCAGGTGAAGCTCAGCCGAGGACAGCTCCAGGACCGCATCCTGGGAGCCTGGCTGGGTCGGTGCGCGGGCTGTATGGTGGGGAAGCCCGTGGAGGGACGCCGACGGGAGCAGATACGGGAGCTGCTCCAGTCAGCCAACGCCTACCCGCTTGACGGGTACTTCCCTGCGCCCAAAGGCAAGTTTGACTTCTTCCGGGCCCCCAAGACGCTCCTGCGTGGTGGCATCAAGCTGGCCGCTCGAGACGACGACACCGACTACACCATTATGGGGCTTCACGTCCTGGAGACCCACGGCACCACGTTCACCACGGCCGACGTGGCCCGCGAGTGGTTGCTCCACTTCCCTTACCGAATGGTCTACACGGCCGAGCGCGCAGCGTACCGTAACCTGGTGAACGACATCTGGCCGCCTGAGTCGGCCAGTCACGATAACCCCTACCGGGAGTGGATCGGGGCCCAGATTCGGGCCGATGCCTGGGGCTACGTATGTCCGGGCCGTCCCGCCCGGGCTGCGGAGTTCGCCTTCCGCGACGCGGCCCTGAGCCACACGGCCAACGGCATCTACGGCGAGATGTTCGTGGCGGCCATGCTGGCCGGGGCCTTCGTCGCCGACGACCTGGAGGAGGCGGTCAAGGTCGGGCTGGCCGAGATTCCCAGTACCAGCCGACTGCACGAGGCCGTCACTCAGACGATTGAGTGGTGTAGGGGAGACGATGACTGGCAGGCCACCTGCGACAAGGTGCTGGCTGCATACGGCCACTACCACGGCGTGCACACCATCAACAACGCCTGCCTGGTGGTGATGGGGCTGCTTCACAGTGGGGGTGACTTCGGCCGGGCGGTCTCCATCGCGGTGATGGGTGGGCTGGACACCGACTGCAACGGGGCCACCGCGGGTTCGGTGATGGGCGTCTGGCTGGGGGCCAAGAAGCTGCCGAGCCGCTATACCAAGCCTCTGGGCAATCGGCTCCTGAGCTACGTGGTGGGGATGACAGACAACCGCATCGCTGACCTGGGCCGGCGCACCCTGACCATTGCTGAGGACGACCTCACGCGCCGGTAGCGGAACCCAGTCAGGCCGACGGGGTCACCTGCGAGGCTGCTTCCTCGGAGAGGTCCCCCTCATCGGCAGCGCGGGCGAACCACTCGTCCAACCGCTTGGCGGCCTCCAGGAGCAGCTCGGTCGGGTTGAGGGTGAGGGTCGTATAAGAACGGGTCTGGTCGTCCAGTTCCTCGGGCGGCGCGGCCTCGCGGAACTCGAACTGGGCCTTCTGCCAGGAGAGCATGTCCAGGATTTCGTCCTGGATTTGCTCCTGTACCAGTTCGTAGATCTCGTCTTGGGTGACCAGTTGCATCTCGCAGAGTATCTCGCCCAGACGCTTGTGGCCACCACCCGACGTCTGCTTCTTCAGGGCCTTCTGGAGGTCCTCTTCGGAGATCCGGCCCTTCTTGACCAAGGCGGCACCGGCGGGAGAGCCGGCCTTGTCCTTCCGCTCAAAAAGGAGGGTTACACCCCGACGCGAGAAGTAGACGCTCTTCTTCTGCCGGTCATCCCAGACGGTGAGCAGACCCTCCTTGGAGGTCATCGCCAACAACTGGGCCAGCATGTGGAAGATGGCCGGAAGGTCCTGGGACCCCGTAGAACCGCGGATCTCCATAGCGCTCCTCGTCGACCACCCCCTCACCCGCAACGGTTCGCCTCCCGTCTTATAGCCTGCAGCGTGCCATCTGTCAAGGGTTTTTCCCGTTGCGAGGCGGCTTTCAGCGGCGCCCTGCTCCTGCGCTGGAACTCCACAAAATGCCTTTGACAGCAGTCGGGTGGGAGTTACAATCTCGGAAGGCTGCACTGATGGTGTCGGTGGTGCTGGAGGGAGTGCCTGAGGTGAGCGAGGCAGATCCGCGTCCCGTCACGGACAAGAGCGAGATCACTATTCTGGTCGTCGAGGACAGGTCCGACCACGCGGGCATCATCGTCGGGTACCTGGAACGCGACGGTTATCGGATACAGTTGGCCTCGGGCGGCGCCCAGGCCTTGGAGGAGGCCAGCGCACGGCCTCCCGACCTCATTATCCTCGACCTCCTCATGCCTGAGATGGACGGCTACGAGGTCTGCCAGCGTCTGCGCGAGGACCCGAGGACCTCCCACGTTCCCGTGCTCATGTTCACGGTGCTCGACGAACTGGAGCAGATCGAGCGCGGCGTAGAGGTCGACGCCGACGACTACATTGTCAAGTTCTCCTCGGCCGAGGAGATTCGCTTCCGGGTGGAGAAGCTCTTGCAGGTCCGTCACATCAGAAGCAAAGCCCAGCGGATGATCGAGTACCTCCGTCTGGTCGAGGGCCCCCGACCCGGCGGCGAACCAGAGAGCTGAGACCCCGCGTCCTACCCGCCTGTGGGAAAGGCCCCCTGTCATGTGTCCTGCGAATCCCTTTGCCGACGGTGGGCACCGTGGCGACCTGGTGGACTGGCTGGCGGCCCTGGTCGCGGCCCGCACCGAGAACCCGCCTGGCAACGAGTCCCTGGCCTGTGACGTCGTCGAGGCCATCGTCTCCCCCTGGGGGTTGAGCTGTGAACGCTTCGCCTCCCAGCCCGGCCGGGACAACCTCCTGGTCCGGGTGGGGAAAGGCAGGCCCCGGCTGGTGGTGGCCTGTCACACCGACGTGGTCCCGGCCGGTGACGGCTGGGGCCAGGACCCCTTCACCGCCCTGGAGAAGGACGGCCGACTCTACGGCCGGGGGACCTCCGACGACAAGGGACCGCTGGCCTCCATGTTGCTCGTGATGCGGGAGCTGGCCCAGCGCCAGGCCCAGCTCTCTGGTCAGGTCATCCTGGCCGCCGTGGCCGACGAGGAAGCGGGGAGCAGCCACGGTGTCGAGTTCCTCCTCCGCCACGGACACCTCCAGGCCGAGATGGCCATAATCCCAGACGCGGCCGATCACATGGACACGGTCGTCGTGGCCGAGAAGGGGGCCCTCTTCATCCGACTGACCTCACTGGGCACCCAGGCCCACGGCTCCCGTCCAGAGAGCGGGTACAACGCCATCTGGCCTCTGCTGAAGCTGCTGGAGCTGCTCCGGGAGCTGCCCCGCGCCCAAGTCACTCACGACCTCCTCTCCCCGCCCACCATGAACCTGGGCGTCATCCAGGGGGGCGCCGCCCCCAACGTCGTTCCCGGCAGGTGTGTGGCGGACGTGGACCTTCGCTACCTGCCCGGCGAGAGCTCGGAGGAGCTGGTGACCAGCATTCGGGAGTGCCTGGTCCAGGTGCAGGCGGAGGACCCCCGGGCCCGGTTGGCCCTGGAGGTGGTCACCGACCTTCCGCCGACGGAGGTGGCGCCGGACTCACCGCTGGTGACGGCCATCCAGGAGTCGGCCGTCCAGGTGCTGGGCAAGCGTCCCCGGGTGGCTGGCATCTCCGGGGCCACCGTGGCCAAGCAGTTCCTGGAGCACGGCATCCAGGCGGTCGGCTTCGCTCCCGGGGACCCGGACGTGGCCCACATCGCCAACGAGTACGCCCTCATCGACGAACTGGTGGGCTTCGCCGGGGTCATGCTGCGGGTGGTCCGGGTTCTGCTGGGGTGAGTCCCGGGAGGGGTCGGGGGTTTTGGCTTTGTTTCCCGCTCCCCTCTGCGCTATAGTTCCGTTCTGGTGCTCTGTTGCTGTCCGCTGGGCGTGGGTCTCTTCCGGGTTGAGTGGTTCGGGTGGGAACGGTGGCTGTGCGTGTCTTGTCTCTGTGGGTGCTGTGTCTTCTGGCTGGAGCCGTGGCCGTGTCGCTGGGTGGGGAAGCTCGGGGGGAGGAACGGACAGGATCGACGTCTTCCTCAGGTGGTGAACCTGTCGAGCCGCCTGTGGTGAGCCTGGCGAACCACTGCCCCGACCTCTCAGGCCTGCTGGCCCGCTTCGCCGAGTCGGAGCGGATAGAGCCGGTGGTGCTGGAGAACGGGCTCACCGTGCTCATCAAGGAGTCGCATTCGGCCCCGGTGGTCACCGCCCAGGTCTACGTAAAGACCGGGAGCATGTTCGAAGGTCCCTACACCGGCGCCGGCATCTCCCACGTCCTGGAGCATCTGGTGCACGGCGGGGAGACGCCCACCCACTCCGAACGGGAGACCGGTGAGCTGCTGGCCTCCATGGGCGGACAGACCAACGCCGCCACCTGGAAGGATTCCACCCGCTACTACATCAACACCGGACGGGAGTACCTGCCTCTGGCTTTGGAGCTGCTGGCCGACTGGATGGGAAGCGTGGACATCGGTGAGTCGGCCTTCCAGCGGGAGATGAAGGTCATCAACGAGGAACTGGTCCGGGGCCGGGACAACCCTTACCGCGAGCTCTGGCAGACCGCCTCGGAGACCCTGTTCCAGGTGCACCCCAGCCGGCTGCCCGTCATCGGCTACCCTGAGCTCCTTAACGCCCTCACCCGGGAGCAGGTCATCGATTACTACCACCACACCTACGTCCCCAACAACATGGTGGTCATAATCGTCGGCGACGTGGATGAGGCCGAGGCCCTGGAGACGGTCAAGGCCACCTTCGGCAAGCTCGTCCGGGGTTTCATTGAGCCAGTCGCCCTTCCTGAAGAGCCCGAGCAGGTGGCCGCCCGGGTGGCCACGAAGGAGTTCCCTGCCTTGGCCGCCAGCGGCACGGCGCTCCTCAGGATGGACGTGCGCACCGTGCCCCTGACCCACCCCGACCTCTACCCGCTGGACGTACTGGCTTACGTGCTTACCCGCGGGCGGAGCTCCCGGCTGGTATGGAGCCTGCGGGAGGAGCGGCGACTGGTCCGGCGAATCGCCGCCTACTCGGTGACCCCGGGCTTCGACGCCGGCTACTTCGCAGTGACCGCCGACTGTGAGCTGGGCAAGCTTACCGAGGTGGAGGAGGCCGTCTGGCAGGAGCTGATGAAGCTCGCCGAGGAACCCGTCACCCCGGAGGAGCTGGCCAAGGCCAAGCGACAGAAGATCAGCGAGTACTTCTACGGCCGTCAGACCGTCGAGAGCGAGGCCGCAGCACTGGCCTCGGGCTTCCTGGCCGCGGCCGATCCCAACTTCGACCTCACCTACGCCCAGGGCATCCAACGGGTCACCGCCGAGGATGTCCGCCGGGTGGTGCGCGAGTACTTCCGGGAGGAGTCCCTGTGCACCATCTCCCTGGTTCCCCCCGGTACGGGCCCCGAACCCCGGAGCCTGGGAGCGGCCGCGGCCCGGCCCAGGCCCTCCTCTTCGACCACGGCCGCCCAGGTCACCAAAGTGGAAATGCCCAACGGCTTGGTGCTTCTGATCAAGGAGGACCATCGGCTGCCCATCGCGGTCGTCCAGGCCGTCGCCCTGGGAGGGGTCCGGGTCGAGGCCGAGGACACCAACGGCCTCTTCCACTTCACCGCCTCGATGCTGACCCGGGGGACGGCCAAGCGCTCGGCTCAGGACATCGCCCGGTTCCTGGACGAGCGGGGTGCCAGTCTGGGCGCGGCCTCGGGCCGTAACACCATCTACCTTTCCGGGCAGTGCATTTCCGCTGACTTCAGCGAGTTCTTCGACCTGGTGACTGAGGTGTTTGCCGAACCGGCTTTCCCGGAGGAGGAGATGGAGAGGCTCCGTCCCCTGCTCCTCGATGCCATCGGTCGACGCTACGAACAGGGCGACCAGGAGGCCCTGCTCTTCTTCTCCGAGACCATGTACCCGGAAACACCGGGACGGTTCTACCGAGGCGGACGGGCGGAGGTGGTGCAGTCGCTCACCCGCGAGGACCTCCTGCGCTGCTTCAAAAGGTACGCCCGGCCCGAGCGGATGGTGCTGAGCGTCTACGGTGACGTCGACGGCGAGGCCCTCACCGCCCGGGTCCGGGAGACTTTGGGCAGCCTGACGTTCGGGGAACCCCCAGGGGAGCTTCCCCGACCTCGCCCCAATCCACCACGGCCTGAGGTCGTCCGCAGGGACAAGCTCACGGAGAAGCAGAAGGCGTACGTGGTGGTGGGCTTCCCGGGAATGACCATCACCGAGGTCGAAGACCGCATCCCCATGCTGGTGCTGGACGCGGTGATGTCAGGCATCAGGCTTCCGGGGGGGTGGCTGCACGAGTCGCTCCGGGGTCCGGAGTCGGAGGGTCTGGTCTACGGCGTGCACGCCTTCGACGACGTGGGCATTGACGCCGGCTCCTTCATCATCATCGCCGACTGCAACCCGGGGCGGATCGACGAAGTGGTGCGCCTCATTCTGGAGCAGATCGAGCGGGCCAAGACCTCCCTCGTCGGGGAGGAAGAGCTGGAGCGGGCCCGGCGGACCGCCATCACCGTAGAGGAGCTGTCCCGTCAGTCGCTGGCCGACCAGGCCCTGGAGGAGGCCCTGAACGAACTCTACGGTCTGGGCTACGATTTCTCCGGGACCATGCTCGACCGCATCCGCGCGGTCACCGCCGAGGACCTCCAACGGGTCGCCCGCAAGTACTTCGGCAACTACGTGCTGGCCGTCTGCCGACCGCAGGACAGTGAAGAGGGAAACGCCGGCCAATGAACTACCTGGAACAGCCAATGAGGCAATACCTCGAAGACGCCGCCAGCGGCCAGCCCACCCCGGGCGGGGGGAGCGTCTCCTGTCTGGCCGGGGCCTGCGGCATCACTATGGCCGAGATGGCCGCCAACTTCACCCTGGGACGGGACAAGTTCAAAGACGTCGAGGCCGAGGTCACCGAGCTCCTGGCGGACCTGGGGGAGGCCCGGACGAAGCTGCTCGGCCTGATGGAGGAGGATATGGCGGCCTACGGCCAGGTCTCGGCCGCCTACGCTCTGCCCCGCCAGACTGACGAGCAGAAAACTGCTCGCACCCAGGCCATTCAAGAGGCCCTGGGACAGGCCCTGGCCGTTCCTTTGGAGGCGATGCGGGTGGCCGTCGCCGTCCTGACCGCCAACCGTCGACTCCTGACCGTCGCCAACCCCAACCTCATCAGTGACGTGGGCGTGGCCGCCGAGCTGCTCCTGGGAGCGCTGCGCGGGGCTCGCCTCAACGTGGACGTGAACCTGGCCTACCTCAAGGACGAGGAGCTGGTCAGCCGGTCCCACCAGGAAGCCGACGCCCTGGAGCGGCGAGGGCAGCGCTTCCACGATGACGTGGTGGGGTTGGTCATGAGCAAACTCTCCCATAGCTGAGCGGAGCCGTGGCTGACCGCTACGAGAACAAGCTGGCGTCGGTCTGGAGCTGTTCCCTCTGTGGGCGGGAGTTCGAGCCGCTGGCCCGCTACGTCAGCGCCCTCTTCGAGGAAGGGGAGGAGTTTCGGCGGAGGGATTACTGCAGCGACTGTTGGCAGGGCCCGCCGGAGGGCAGCTTCTCCTACTGGCAGGGCCGGATCCCACCGAAGGAGGCCCCTCCCAAGCGCTTCGTGGATGACGCCGAGCTGTTGGAGCTCTTCGCCAGCCTGGCCAGTGTCAGCGAACCCCGGCAGATGGCCTTCCGGTACCTCCTGGGGCTGCTCCTGGTGAGGAAGCGTCTTCTCAAGCTGACCAGAGCTGCCCGGCGGACGGCCGAGGGGGAGGAGCGGACCATGGTGATCGAGGAGGCCGGAGGTGGCGGAACCTACGAGGTGGCCGTGCCCCTGCTAAGCCAGGAGGAACTGGACCGGGTCTCGGCCCAGATGGGGGCGGTGCTCCGCATGGCACCGACGTCGGCAACCGAAAGCGAGAAGGAGGAGCGACAGGATGTTTAGACTGGCCGTCTTCACCGACGAGATCACCCAGGACTTCGCCCGGGCCGTCGAGGTCGCCACCCAGTTCGAGCTGGACGGGGTGGAGGTCCGTTCGGTGTGGAACAAGCCCCCCCAGGAAATCGACGCAGAGGACCGGAAGAAGATGAAGGACATCCTGGACGCTGCCGGGCTGGTCGTCTGCTCCATCGCCTCGCCCTTCTTCAAGTGCGAACTCGACTCCGAGGAGGAGTACCGCCAGCACCTGGACATCCTCCGCCGGTGCATAGACCTGGGGAAGTTCCTCGACTGTCAGCTCATTCGGGGCTTCACCTTCTGGCGGCGGGGCGATGTGGACGAGGTCTGGCAGCGCATCCTCGACAGGTACGAGGAGCCGGTGAGGATACTGGAGGCCGAAGGGGCGACCATCGCGATGGAGAACGAGTCGAGCTGCTACGTGGGTAACGGCGTCGACACCGCCCGCTTCATCCAGGACGTGGGCTCTCCCCACGTGCGGGCCTGCTGGGACCCCTGCAACGAGCTCTCCGACCCGCGGGGCTCCAAGACCCCGTACCCGGACGGTTACCAAGCCATCAAGCCCTATATGATTCACGTGCACGTCAAGGACGCGGTGCCCGGCGAGGGTGTGTGTGCGGTGGGGGAGGGGGTCATCGACTACCACGGGCAGTTCCGCTCCCTCATCGAGGACGGCTACCAGGGATACGCCTCCCTGGAGACCCACTGGCGGCCCAAGAAACTGGACCGGAAGACCGTGCGCTCGCCCGGTGGGGCCGAGTTCTCCGAGGGTGGCGAGCTCCCCAGTTGCATCTGTCTGGAGAACATCAAGCGCATCATCGGAGAGGTACAGAGCCAGATGGGTGGCTGAGGTCCCCTCAGCACAGAAGCAGAAGGGACTGCCTGGCTATGAAGATAGCTCGCTACCTCGGGCAGGGCGGGGAGCCCGCCCTGGGATTGGTTCGGGAGCAGATCGTCGTGGACCTGACCCGGGCGCTGCTCCTCTACGAAACGGCCCGGCGAGGCGGCGCTCGACCCCCGGCCACCGACCCCGTCCACCTGATGGAGCGTGGCCTCTTCTCACCCCGGGCCCTGGCGCCGGTGGTCGATTTCCTCGAAGAGCACGACCTGGGTGCACCCCTGGGCCGGGAGTTGGAGTCGGTCAGGCTGCTGGCGCCTCTCGCCCGGCCGCCCAAGGTCTTCGCTATGGGTCTCAACTACCGGGCCCACGCCGTCGAGAGCGGCCACGTCCCCGAGGAGCCCGTCTTCTTCCGCAAGGAGAGCACGGCCGTCATCGGCCCCGGGGAGGAAGTGGTCATCAAGCCCGGCATCGGCCGGGTGGACCCGGAGGTGGAGCTGGCCGTCGTCATCGGCGCGGGCGGCGCCGACGTCCCCGTGGAGCAGGCACCCGGGTTCGTGGCCGGCTACACCATTCTGAACGACGTCACCGCCCGGGCCATGCAGCGGCGGGACATCGGCGACTCCCATCCCTGGTACCGGTCCAAGTCGCTGGATACTTTCTGTCCGCTGGGGCCCTGGATCGTGCTGCCCGATGAGATCGGCGAGCCCGTCGAGCTTGACCTGGAGATGCGGGTCAACGGCGAGGTCCGCCAGAGCGACAACACCCGAAGCCTGATGTGGAAGGTCCCCGAACTCATCAGCTTCATCTCTTCTTTCGTCCGCCTGGAGCCCGGCGACATCCTTTCCACGGGCACCCCTGAAGGAATGAACGAGGTCAAGCCCGGTGACCTGATGGAGGCCTACGTGGAAGGAATCGGGGTGCTCCGGAACCCGGTGGTGGCAGCCCGGTAGGACGGTCCCTTGGGAGGGGCGCGTGTGACCCGTGGGTGGCAGTTGGCGACCGGTCTCGTCGTGCTCGCTATGATGGGCTGCGTGGCTCCCGGAAGACCGACGGTCGAGCTGGTTTACAGCTACGACCGGGCCGACCTCGTGCACCAGCTCAACCGTCGGGCCGACACCATCTCCACACTCAAGGCCAAACTCAACATCCACTTCGAGGGAGCTGAGCTGGACGGAGCTCAGAGCTGCGACGGCCTGCTCCGCTACCAGGCCCCCGACAGGGTCCGCCTGCGTGGCGACCGTGACTTCGTGGGCCAGGTTTTCGACCTCGTTTCAGACGGCCGGAGCTACGGCTACTGGTTCATGGACCCGGAGACACGGGCACCGGGAACGATGTACATCGGGTCGCTGGAGGACCTTACCCGTCGCCCGGAGAGCGGCCTGGCGTCCGTCTCCCTCAACTTCGGAGAACTCCTCGGCCTCGTCCGCCCGCCCGAGGAGACCGAACACGTCAAAATGCTCCTGGCTACCTACCCGGACCATTGGCTCGTCGACCTGGTGTCGGTGGAGGGGGGCCGGCTGGCGCTCCTTCGCCGCTGGTGGGTGGACCGCGTGAGCCTGGCCTGCCGACGCATAGAGGCCTTCGGTGGCGAAGGCGAGCTGGTGATGGAGGTCGAACTGGCTGACCACAGGAGCGTCGGCCTGGGCCTGGCGTCCGTAGCCGGCGACGTGCGCCTCCACTGGCCGGACTCCGGTGAGAGGCTGACCTTCGAGCTCCGCGACCTCCAGGCCAACGGCCCCCTCAACCCCGCCCTCTTCCAAGTGAGGGCGCCCGAAGGAGTGAAGACGGTTCGTCTGAAGTAGCCGACGTCGTCCTGGGCGGCCTCGGGCTCAACCGGTCTTTGTCTGCCAGTGTACGGGTACCCGGATTTCGTGATCGTGTGAGTCACGGATGGCGTGCAGCAACTCTGACGTCCGGATGGCATCCTCCAGAGGAGCGATGAGCGGGGCGCCGTCGAAGACGGCGTCCAGGAAGTTCCGGCAGCGGGTGAGATCACCGTGGGCGTTGTCGTGCGTGTCGACTTCGATCTCGTGGTGGCCATCGGCGTTCTGGTAGTACCCGCGGTAACGGGGGGTCATATCTTCGTGCTTCCTGGGTTCGTTGAACGTCGTCAGCACGCCTTCGGTGCCCTGCACGGTCAACACGTTGGGTGCGGCGACGCCGTGCTTCGAGGCCGAGCCGGAAATGGCCTGAGCCAGCGCCCCCGACTCAAAGCGCATGGTCACGAACGT
The DNA here is from genome assembly GCA_964536795.1 of uncultured Planctomycetota bacterium. GTDB lineage: Bacteria > Planctomycetota > DG-23 > CBDVDV01 > CBDVDV01 > CAZIBA01. Next base: position 12,536 of record CAZIBA010000010.1, read on the forward strand.
GCCATAAGGCTCCCGGAAGGCAAAGACGTCTTTCACTTCGCCCAGCAGGTACCGGCACAGGTCAAAGACGTGGGTGGTTCCGGTCATGTCTGAGCCGGCGATGTACCGTCCGCCTTTGTCCGATTGGGAGCGTGGCCTCGGGGGACGCTCGAATACGCCCGACATATCATGAGCGTGGTTGTGCACGGCCTGTGCGTACATGGGCCGGCCGATGACGCCGTCAAGGAGGAGCTCACGGGCAGCCAGATTGATCGGGTAATAGCGAAGCGAGTAGGCCACGGCCATGGTGAGATGCTCATACTTCCGAGCGTACCAGCGGAGCAGTCGGCAGTCCTCCAGGTCGTAGCCCACCGGCTTTTCGGTCATCACGTGCCTGCTGGCCTCCAGGGCGG
>CAZIBA010000011.1:0-12662 GCA_964536795.1 uncultured Planctomycetota bacterium
TCCTCCGACACCCTGCGTCGGATCGAAGCAGTTGATGTACATGCTCTCGTTGAAGTTCGGTTCGGGGCCGAGCTCGTGCATGTATTCGTCGGACTCGTCGAGACGTACACCCATCGGGCCGACGGTACGGGGCGCATCGCTGCCGTCGAGGTGATGCTCAACTCCCCGCACATCTCCGAGCTCATTCACGACGGCAAGACGGTCGAGCTTCAGGGAGCCATCGCCAGCTCCAAGAGCTACTACGAGATGCAGACGTTCAACCAGGCTCTGGCCCGTCTGGTCCAGGGCGGGCAGATCACGGCGGAGGTGGCCCTGGAGTTCAGCGATTCCCCTGGGGACCTGAGACTGATGCTGCGGGGTGTGGGGTCGGCAACGGATGCGGTCGCCGCTACCGCCGAGCAGGCGGACCAGGGAGAGAAGAAGCCCAAGAAGCCGAGTTCCATTACCCGAGGGTTCGGCTTCTGAGAGGGCAAAGGCCGGTCATCCGGTCCCTTCTGGCTTGTCAACTGGGAGAGGGTGATGAAACCGATACGCATCGCCATCGTAGGGGTGGGGAACTGTGCCTCCAGTCTGGTGCAGGGCATCACCTACTACCGCCGGCGCAAGGAGCCCCCCGGGGAGCGGGGGCTGGGACTCATGCACTACGATATCGGGGGTCACAGACCCGGTGATATGGAGGTGGTGGCCGCCTTCGACGTCGATCGGCGGAAGGTGGGGAAACCCCTAAGTGAGGCCATCTTTGCCGCACCCAACTGCACCAAACGGCTGGTGAGCAAACTGGACGGGACCGGGGTGCGGGTCCAGATGGGCAAGCTCCTGGACGGCGTGAGCCCCCACATGGCCGACTACCGTCAGGAAGAGAGGTTCGTCACCAGCCGACGGCGACCGGCCGACGTGACCCGTGTGCTCCGACACAGCGGAGCCGAGGTCTTGCTGAACTACCTTCCCGTGGGAAGTGAGAAGGCCACCAGGTTCTACGCTGAGTGCGCCTTGAGGGCCGGCGTCAGCCTGATCAACTGCATTCCCGTCTTCATCGTCTCCGACCCCGTCTGGCAGAAACGGTTCGCCAAGCGAGGCATCCCCATCGTGGGCGACGACGTGAAGGCCCAGGTGGGGGCCACCGTGGTGCACCGCGTCCTGAGCAAGCTCTTCGACGACCGCGGGGTAACCGTGGACGCCACCTACCAACTCAACGTCGGTGGCAACACCGACTTCCTCAACATGCTGGACCAGACGCGCCTGGTGTCCAAGCGTATATCCAAGACCGAAGCGGTCCAGAGTCAGTTGGGTGTACCCCTGGCCGCCGACAGGATTCACATCGGGCCCAGTGACTACATCGCCTGGCTGGACGACAACAAGGTGTGCTTCCTCAGGATGGAGGGCCGGGGGTTCGCCGGTGTCCCCTTGAACCTGGAACTGCGTCTCTCGGTGGAGGATTCCCCCAACAGCGCGGGGATGGTGATCGACGCCATCCGTTGCCTCAAGCTGGCCCGGGAGCGGGGCATCTCGGGTCCGCTGTACTCCGTCTCCGCCTACACCATGAAACACCCCCCCCGCCAGTACTTCGACGCCGAGGCCAAGCTCCTCCTGGACCGGTTCATCCAGGGCGAGATCGACGACTGATGCGAGACAAGGAGCTTGAGCCCCTTGTCTTGCGAGCAGAAGGCTAATGAGCGGCGGACCTCGCCCGTTTACCGCTGTTACCGCGCCTTCGGCGCAGGAGGAGCGTGCGACGGGAACCCGTCTCATCGGCGGGTTCTTCGCCTGGCTTCGTGACCGGATCGCCCGCGGGCTGCTGCGCATTGGCCTGGGCCCCAACACCATCACCTTCGTGGGTCTGCTCTTCAGCGCCGCGGCCGGTGTGTCTTTTGCTCTGAGGCTCTGGGGGTTCCGCCTGGCTGCCCTGTTCATCGTCGCGGCCGGGGCTTGTGATATGTTGGACGGGGCCGTGGCCAAGCTGGGCCACCGGGAGACGGCCTTCGGCGGCTTCTTCGATTCCAGCACGGACCGCTACAGCGACGGCTTTCTTTTCGGCGGGTTGGTCTGGTACTGGTCGGGAATGGGAAACCACCTGCTGACGGGGTTGGCCCTGTCCTCCCTAATCGGCGCGTTCCTCGTCAGCTACACGCGGGCTCGGGCCGAGAACCTCATCGACTCCTGCAAGGTAGGCTTATGGGAACGGGGTGAAAGGACGACGCTGCTTCTCATCGGGGCCGCTGTCGGCCGGCTGCCCGCGTGCCTGCTGCTGCTGGGTACGCTGACCCACCTGACCGTGCTCCAGCGCGTTCTTCACACCCGCGCCCGTCTGGCCGGGCGAGAACCGGAACCGCTCGGGCCGGTCACACTGCCGGGAGGCAAACTGGGCCGGCTCGGCTGGTGGCTCCTCCACCGGGTGCTCTTCTGGGGTTACCCCCGGATGACACTGGCCTACGACGTCGCCGTGGCCGCCATCATCGCCTTCGCGCTGTTCTTCCCGTTTCGGGGTTAGGGGAGGGCAGCCTGCCGGTGGTTCAGCTCTCCTGGGGCGGCTGGCTGTAGCGGTATATGACCCACGGCCGACCCACGACGAAGCCCACCCCGGCGCCCACGATCACCGGCACCGTCACCCCCACACCGAAGAGCTCCATCAGCAGCACGACCGCGGCCAGGGGCACGTTGAGGACGGCCGCCAGGGTCGCGGCCATCCCCACCAGGGGAAGCTCAGCGGCCGTTGGCACTCCGGCCGCCTGACCGACGGCCGTTACCAGCGCCCCGCTCAGAGCGCCCAGAACCAAAGCCGGGAACACCAAACCGCCACTCCCTCCCGAAGCCACCGTGCCAACGGTGGCCAGCGCTTTGCCGGCCAGCAGGAGGGCAAGGACGAGAAGCGTGCCACCACCTCCCGTGACCAGCAGGAGGAGGGTCTCTCCCGTGCCGAAGACGCCCCTGGTGGAGTTGACGGCCTTGGGCGCCAGCAAGAGACACAGAAGCCCCACGGTCAGACACACTCCCGCGCCGGCCGCCGGTCGAAACACCTGCCAGCGCACCCACTCCCGGAGCTTCCTTTCGGCATACTCGTACAGCAGGATGAACCCCAAGCTGACCCCGGCTGCGACCAGTGCGGCAACCAACCACTGGGCCAACCCCAACTGCCAGTTGAAGCCGTGGGGGAGGGGTGTGCTGCCTTGCGAGTAGGCGCGCACGGCCACGGCGATGTGAGGAGCACTGAGCATCTGTCGGGTGGCCGCGCCCACGCAACTGGCAATGATGGCAGCGAGGAGTCCCCGGTAGCGGATGCTCTCAGCGTACAGGATCTCAGCCGCCAGCAGTCCGCCGGCCAGGGGCGTGCCGAAAAGAGCCCCCAGAGCAGCCCCCGCGCCGACGAGGGCCCCCAAGTCCGGGCCCCATCCCAGGTCCGCCCGCAGTCCCCGGCTGAGTGCCGAGCCCGTCGAGGCACCCACCAGGATGACCGGTCCCGCTTTGCCTCCGCTCCCCCCGCTGCCGAGTGTGATGAGGGACGCGACCAGCTTCCCGATGGACAGGCGAAGGGGAAGTCGCCTCTCTTCCTCGAAGGCCTCGATGTAGGTCTGGGTGCCGGTGCCTGCCAAGTCCTTCTGCCACCTGAGGAGGAGCCCCACGGCCAGGGCCCCGACAATAGGCAGCCCCAGAAGCCAGGCGGACCAGAGGTGGGCCTCACACCAGGCGAGGGCGGCCTCGAACAGCCCCACCGTGGGGCCCAGGAGGAGCCCCGCCAGCACGGCTACCGAGAGCAGACGGAGGGCGTGGGTCAGCGTCCCCCGGAGGACCTGACTTAGAGGGGCCGATGCCGGCCCCGGGGGCTTCCCTGGCTCTGGTGGCGACAGACTCACGGGTTCGGTGCTCTGCGGTACGCGACCTGACCTCGAAGTGGGGGCCAGTGTAGTGGCGGGGGCGTCGTCGGTCAAGGACTCCAAGACAGAGGCCAGTGGGAAAAGACGTTGCGGTTGCCCCCGCCGGACCTATGATGAGCGGACCTGTCGGACGCTTCGGAGAGACCATCCCCTTTCCTGAGGAGAGCAACGATGGCCCGTGAAACGTGGGTATACCCGGACACACTAACCGCCGAACATCTGGTCCCCCTCTCAACCGACTTTCTGGTCCGGATGATGGACACGAACAGGGGTGGCCTGCCCTACTTCCGCGTCCTGCTGAACGAGGAGCCACCCCTGGCCAAGCACGAGTGGCCCGATTGGGGAGATATGACCGGCCGCTTCGCCGAGGCCCTGATGATGGCCAGACTGATGACGGGCGACGAGCGCTGGCTTGAGGCCGAGCAGCAGCTCCTGAAGCTTCTTCTCTCTTTCTTCGGGGAGGACGGTCTCAGCTACCGGGCTCCCACCGACTGGTCGGGTGACGACGCCTTGCTCTTCGACCAGAGCCGGGTGCTCACGGCACTGGTCAGTTGGTGCATGTTGGGGACCGACCGGCGGGCGTCCGCGACGACGCGCAAGCACGTCGACGCGCTGGTCCGCATTGCCGAGAAGGAGGGTCAGGTCTGGCGCTTCCCCGGTCGGGCCTATCCTCGAGGTGGCTGGGTCCCGGACTACGACGGTGGCACGGAGACGCGCGGACCGGGCAACTGCTGCTACGAGGGCGGGGTGTTCATCAGCCCGCTGGTGATGTTCTATGGTTTCCAGGCCTACGAGCCCGCCTTGGAGCTGGCCCGCGGATTGACCAACTGGGTCCTGGCCGAGAACGCCATAGCAGAGGACGGCACCTTCCAAGGGCACGTGCACTCCCGGCTGGCCACGACCGCCGGCTTCATCCGCTACGGGCTGCTCAGCGGTCGTGACGACATCCTCCAGCGGGGGAAGCGGGCCGTTGATTTCGCCCTCGGTCTTTCTACCTCTTTCGGTTGGGTACCCGAGGTGGTGGAGCGTCCCGAGGGCTGTGAGACCTGCTGCCTGGCCGACCTCCTGGACTGCTGTTTTCTGCTGGGAGGGACTCAGTGGCCCGGGTACTACGAGGTGGCCGAGCGCCTCATCCGCAATCACTTAGTGGAAAGCCAGCTCCGCGACGTCAGTTGGCTCCCCACGGGCGAAGCGTCTGCCGACACCGAGCAGACCAGCAACCAGGGCATGCCCGAGAGGTTGCTGGGGGCTTTCGCCGGCTGGAGCGCACCCAACGACTTCGTCGGTCGCGAGGTCTGGCGTCTGATGAACTGCTGCAGCCCCGCAGGCGTCCGGGCCCTGTACCTGGCCTGGAACAACGTGGTTGGTGGGAATTGGCTGACCACCCGGGTGAACCTGCTCCTCAATCACGCGGACGAGAGGCTCTCGGTGCGCAGTTGGCTTCCCTACGAGGGCCGGGTGGAAGTGAGAATGAAGCAGGCCAGACCCTTGGAGGTGCGTATGCCCGACTGGGTAGACCACAGCCAGGTCTCCGTGACGGTAGACGGGAAGCCCGCCGAATTCGAGTGGTCGGGCAACTACGTCAAGCTGGCCCGGTTCGGCCGCTCCCGTTTCGAGGCGGAAGGACTGGTCGCGGTCACCTTCCCCGTCCGCGAGGCAGAGACCACCGAGAGCAGGGGAGGTGGCACGTTCACCGTCCGCTGGCGGGGAGATACCGTTCTCGGCATCGAGCCTGGGGGCAGCCACCACCCGCTCTACCAGCGCGACGAACTGTCGGCTGGGGTGCCTGCCGAGAAGGAACAGAGCCTGGTCGAAGGCCCTGGTGCCATCGACTGGTCACCGCTGGGAGATTAGTCGGAGTCTCAGGCCAGAGGGCCGCAGGTCGTTTGGCTCTCGGGGGTACCCGTCAGTCGGCGTAGAGACGGACCTCGCAGATACGGGCTTCCGATGCTCCCCACATCTCCAGCACGGTGAGTCTGTACCGGTCTGCGGTGACTGGCGGGAAGGTGTGCCGACGGTGTCGCTGATGGTTGGCTGCTTCCTCGAAGACGGTCTGCCAGGTGTCCCCCTTGAGGCCCTCCAGCCGGTAGTGTCTGACACAGATGGCCGGCGTTGCTGTGGGGAACTGGCGGGTGAGGTCCGTGTCGAAGGTCACGTTCAGTTCGCCAACCGTCGTCAGCTCATCGAACTCGAACTCCAACCACTGTGGAAGTGGCGCTTGTGAAATCCACAAGTGCGGTTCCTCTTCGGGTCGGGAGATACCGGAGACGACGTACTCCGGCCTAAACAGAAGGTGCTCGGGGCGAAGGCGGAAGCAAAAGGTCCCGTGGGCCCGCTGCCAGCGCTTGTCCTTCTCGTCCCACCGTGCAGTCTGAGTTCCAGGCAGTTCCAGCGCAGAACGGTTCCAGCGGGTCCCACCGTCGCCTTCGAGCTCAATGAAGTACGGATAGCCGGGGTCAAGTTCGACGTTCATCTCCACCGACACCCAGCAGGGCTCTCCCGAAGCGACGGTCAACTCGACCTCCGCAAGCGTGTCCTTCGGCCGGTAGAGCTTGAGCCCGTCACTCCGGCAGAGTCGGCAGTGGACCTCAACCGGCCCCTCAGGGGCACTCAGGAGGAGTTCGACTGCGTCCAGTCTGTTCCCTGCGGCCAAGAAGCCCTGGGCGACCTTCCGACCCGGCCCCAACACGGCGGGAGAAGCGTCATTGGCGACCATCTCGACGGCCCGCACGCTTGAAGCAGTGATGCGGGCTCCCCTGGCCAGGTCGTCGGGGTCGTCCCGTCTGAGATCGATGATGTAGCAGTCGTCGCGCAGCAGTTGCTGCTGAAGCTCGGCCACGTGCTCGTTGCCTAACTCTCTCGGCCTTAGATGCTGTCTCACTGCCAGAGCCGCTGCGGTCCCCACGGCCTGGCCGAGGACGGCGCAGGTGCCCATCACCCGCGTCGAACCCAGGACGACGTGAGAAGCGCTGATGTTCCGCCCGGCAAATAGCAGGTTGGGTATTTTCCGGGAATACAAGCAGCGGAAGGGGATGCTGTAGAAGTCGTCAAGGTAGACCTGCTCACAGGCCGGCTCGGGGCTGTATATGCCGTCGGGCGGGTGGAGGTCTATGGGCCAACCGCCGTAGGCCACTCGGTCCGGGAAGAGGACGCGGCCTTCGACGTCGCTTTGGCGCAGCACGTAGTCCCCCATCAGGCGTCGGCTCTCACGCTTGCCGGGGACCGCTCCAACCCAGTCCAGAAGGTAGTTCTCGGCACCGTGGTCGCCATGGTTCTTGATGTGGTCCCAGATGCCGAAGAGGATGCTGATGAGCTCGTCGCGGATGGCTTCGTCGTCAGCTATGGTGTCCACCCGACCGCCGAACTCGATCCACCAGAAGCCCTTGGCCACACCGTGGCCACCAGTCGGGTCTCTCAGGGCGTGGTGGCGGAAGGGCAGGTCGTCGTCGGCGGGGAACTCCTTGGCCCAGCTCGGTGGCGCGAAGGGGACCGGTCGGCCGAGGTCGCGCACCTCGAACATCAGACTGCTTCCCAGCACGCAAGCGTCGGCCTCCTCGGGGGCCATGGATTCGTCGAACTCACGCCGGGCCTCGCGGCCCATTCGGAACTCGGCCCCAGCCCGGACGGCCATCCCGCAGTCCCCACTGCAGTCGACGAAGAGGTCGGCGGCCAGCCAGAAGGTCTTCTCCGTGTGGGCCTGGCGACAGAGGACGCGCTGAATGGCGCCGTCGGCAGTCAGCTCCACCTGCTCGCCGGCGTGGGTGCCGAGCCAGAGGGTCAGCTTGAGCTCTCGGCGGACGAACTCCCAGAGGACCCAGTCCCACAGCGGGGGCCGGTCGTAGGGATTGCGGAAGGCGTTCTCCAGGCGCAGCTCCTCGATGATGCCCGTCTCCCGACCGAAGCGATGCTGCCCCGAAGCCCCACCACAGATGTGCATGCGGATTTCGCTGGAGGAGTTCCCTCCCAGCACGGGCCGGTCGTGAACCAGGACGGTCTCGGCCCCCAGACGGGCCGAGGCGATGGCCGCGCAGACCCCGGACAACCCCCCACCTACGACTGCGACCTGGGTGGAGACCTCTTGGGGCTGGGTGACGTCCACGTCAGAAGCCTGCTTTCTGGAGGGCGGCGCACACGGCCGCGTAGGCAGGGGAGGAATCGTCCAGGGACAGAAGACCTTCGCCCTCAAGCAGTCTGCGAGCGATCTCCTCTTCGTAAGGGATTCTCCCGAGGCAGGGAAGGCCGGTCCGCCCCGAGATGCTGCCCAGCAGGCCGTCGGGGAACTCGTAGTTGGCCACGACGTAGAAGTTGCGGAAGAGTATGCCCACCTCCTGGCAGATGCGGTGAGCGCGCTCGACGTTGTCGAAGGACTTCTTGGAGGGGCCGACGAGGGCGAAGATGCTGTCCACCTCAGTAGTGATTCGGCGGTTGAGGTGTTCCAGCCCAGCGGGGGAATCCATCAGGGCCGTCTGGTAGCTCTTTGCCGAGTTCTTCACGATCGCCTTGAGTATGGCGTTGGGCTGACAGTAGCAGCCGTCACCCCACTTCACACCCAGCGCGAAGAAATCGAAGCCTGGGGCTTCGTAGATGCCTTCCTGGTGGAAGAGGTATTCGATCTGGTCGGGACGAGCTTGGATGGACCGCTTGAGGGCCGGGTCCAGCTTCTGGTACTTGACGTCGTAGAGCAGCTCGGACACCGTTCGCACCCCCGCTCCGGCCGGCTCCAGCCCCAGTGCCGAGCCCAGGTTCTCGTCCGGGTCGGCGTCCACGACCAGAAGGGAGGACTGCTCCTTCAGGTATTTCACGGCCAGGGCTGAGAAGGTCGTTTTGCCCACACCTCCCCGCCCGGTCACGACCAGCGTCTTCATTTGCCGTATCCTTTCAGGCGACCAACGTATTCTATCCCGCCCGGGGGGGAAGGGCAAGGCCGGTGACCGTGCCAGGTTCCTTGACAGTGCCCCGGGCGGTTCATATAAGGGATTCGTCTCCGCGGACAAGGTGCTGACATAGCATGGACACAAGAGATGGTCCCCCGGCAGTCGTGGGCGCTGACATCCGCACTTCCGGCGCCGCTCCCTGGCATCGGTTTCACCTCTGCGTTTCCTGTCCGGCCTGCTGTCCGGAGCCCCGCCGCTGTGGACGGCCGCGCCTCCGGCCTTGACTGCTGCTGCTGGTGAGATCACTGAAGGAAGCAGCCCGGAGGAGGCGGTTCGGTGAGGCGACGGTGACAGGCGGCGCCCGTCCCAAGTGAGGAGGACGACGATGGCCAAAGGAAAGAACCTGGTGCGCAACGGTGGCTTCGAGCGGCCTTCGACAAGGTCAATTGCTCAGGCCGCCCTGAGCGGAGTCGAAGGGCGGAGCCGAGCCGGTGAGAGAGTCGCTCCTCCCTGGACCGTGTGGGCGCCCAGGGATGTCCTCGCGCTGGAGGTGGCTGGGGACCGACGGGTTCGCAGACGGGGCAAGACCTCGCTTCGGATGGACTCGCGAAACCGGAGTTACACCATCGGTGGCGTCCGCCAGGAGGTGGACGGGGTCCACGGCGGAGGCTGCTACGAGCTCACAGCCTACGTCAGGACCCGCAACGTGGAGTGGGTACAGGAATCGGTGGCCCTCAAGCTGGAGTGGCTGGAAGAGAGGGGCGAAGCCCTGCAGAAGCACTTCTTCGCTCCTCAGGAGTCGCAGGGGGGCTGGTACCGTCTGGGTGGGGTGGTGGACGCCCCCAGGGGAGCGGAGCGGGCCGTGGTGGAGCTCTGCTTCCGCTGGGCCAAAGGTGGCGTGGTGTGGTGGGATGACGTGTCGCTTCGGCAAACCCCGGTCAGGCACCACCGGCTCATCACCCTGGGCTCGGTGGCCTATGTGCCTCCGGGGGGAAGCTCGGTCGAGAGGAACCTGCACGACTACTGCCAGCAGGTGAAGCTGGCTGGCCGGCTGGGCTGCGACCTGGTCTGCCTGACTGAAGGCATCAACGGTGTCCACACCGGCCTCTCCTACGTGGAGGCGGCCGAGCCCGTCCCCGGCCCCTTCACCGAAGCGCTGGGGGCCCTGGCCAGCCGGTACGGGATGTACGTGGTGGCCGGGCTCTACGAGCGTCAGGGACGTCTGTGCTACAACACGGCCGTGCTCATCGACCGCGACGGCCGGGTGATGGCCCGTTACCGGAAGACCCACCTCCCCGAGGCCGAAGCTCTGGCCGGGTTGACGCCGGGCCACGAGCACCCAGTCTTCCAGACCGACTTCGGCCGCGTGGGGATGGAAATCTGCTACGACAACTTCTTCCCCGAGGTCGCCCGCGCACTGGCCCTCAACGGCGCCGAGGTCATCTGCCTGCCCATCGCCGGTGACGGCCGGGGCGGTCACTACGCCTGGGACATCGTCGCCCGGGCCCGGGCCATTGACAACGCTGTCTACTTCGTCAGCTCCATCTGGGGACCCCGCTCCCTCATCATTGACCCCGGTGGGCACATCCTGGGCGACTCGGCCGGGCAGAGCACGGTCATCACCGCTCGTGTGGACCTGGACCAGCGGCGGTTCTACCGCTGGCTTTCGGCCCGGTCGGCCGGCTGCTGGAACGAGCTTTGGCCGGTGGAGCGACGTCCCCGGACCTACGGCCCCCTGGTCGACTACCTCAGCGGGCCGCGCTGATGGAACCACTGACCACCGGGCCAGCCCCTGCCGCCGGCCGCGGGGGGTGCCTTGACAAAGCGTCGATTTGTGCTAATTAATTAGAATGTGGGGTCTTCGGACGTCAATCTGGACGGGGAAGGGACGTCGCTTCGGACCCCGTTGCCCGTGGGAGGGAGTAGGTTGAGCGCTTTCAGGGTGTTGGTTCTGTTGGTCGGGTTTCTGTGCGCGGTGTCCGTGGCTCTCGCCGAGGAGTCCTCCTCAGGCCGACGGACCTACGAGTACGAGGTCTCCCTCTATCGGAAGGCCCATCTCCCCACGTCCGGTCACCACTTCATTCCTGCCTCGACGAGCCGCTTCGCCGGTCAACGCGTCTACCTGGGGCAGTCCGTACCTCGGGGGAGTCGCTACCAGCTTGGCCGGCCCATCAGGTCCTACGGCTCCAGCGGCCAGGGAAGCCAGGCAAGTGGGGAATGGGAGTTCCGCTACGACGCCAGCGTGCACGTCGAGGAGGAGTTCAGTTGGACCGGCTCGCCCTATGCCGGCTACCGCCACTACCGCATCCCGGCAGCTCCCGCTTACGGCTACTACGGTTACTACCATTATCCCTACTTCCCTGGAGCCTACGGCTACTACTACCCCGACTACTACGGACACCGCTTCCACCGCGGTCGGTTTCCCGGTGGCTACCGACGGCCCTACTACCACTACCCCTACTCGGGCAGTTACATCAGCATCCACGTCAACTGGTAGCAGATCGTCTGAGTCCTCGGTCCGCGCAGCTCCGACCCACCTGAAGGGACCGGGCGTACGTTCACCTGAACCGCAACTTCGCATCGAGCGAACCGAAGCCACGACGAAGCGGCAGCCTGTCCCTAATCGGTCAGAAACAGCAACAGCGTAGATGGCGCTTGGCGGCCTGACTCCCACGCGAGCTGAGAGGGGTCCCTACAGCCCGTGTACCCGTTCTCCGGGACGACGCCATCACCCTGGAGGTGGAGCTCAAGGCCCGTGATGCCAGACTGGCGCAGTGTGGTCGCCAGGTGAGCAAACGGGTCTTGACGAGGTACATGCTCTCGGTAGAATCGTCGCCAGAGGGCCATCGGTGGGTCTCAACGGTTGGCACATTGGAGATCACGGTAGATGGCGGCAGGCATTCACAGATGGCGCACCGTGGGAGACGGGCACCGGAATTGCATCCGTCTGGTGCTTTTCTTTGCCTTCTCGTTTGCCGTCTACAACTGGATCTATGACTATGTCATTGTGGCTCAGAGCGAAACCACCATCTGTTTCTTCATGTTCGACCGTCAATTCCTGCTGGAATTCCTCGACCATCCTGGCGGTCTGTTGCGCTACGCTGGCCGCTTTCTCGGCCAGCTCTATCACTACAAGTGGCTTGGGGCACTGGTCATTTCGACGTGCATCATCTCCTTCGGCGCGCTATTCCATCTCGTCCTGACGAGGCTGGAGCATACCGCGCGCGTCCTCCATGCGTTGGTCCCGTGCATATTGCTGTTAGCCTTGCACGCATCCCCGAACTGCCCCATAGAGTATACTGTAGGCCTTCTCATGAGCTGCAGCGTTTTCCTGGGCTACGTGTCTCTCCGCACCGCAGCATCAAGACAGGTCTACGCGTCGCTGGCCACCCCTGCCTTGTATCTTGTCGTCGGAGGGCATGTCTGGTTCTTTGCCGTGTGGGTGACCGTTCTGGAGTGGCTTGACGGCCGACGGCGATCGAGTCGTGCATTCAGAATCCTTTACCCGGCATTAGCCCTCTGTATGCCGCTTGCCGCCTACCGCTGGCTGTTCCCGATGTCCCTTCGCAGCGCATTCGTGGACGCGGCTTTTCTCTCTGTGTCACGTTCCTTCCTGGGTTTCGTGTTTTCTGGGTACCTGCTGCTTGTGCCCTTCTGGGTGCGCCTGTGGTCCGCTGCGGTAGCGCTCCCACTCCTGTCCGGATTCGTGAGGCAGAAGAACGGGTCTGGCGCTGCAGGAGCCAGTTTCAGGCGGTCTCCTTCGGAGTTGCTGGTGTCACTGGCACGGCGAGGATGGATCATAGTCCTCGCCGTGTTTCTGCTGTGGATTCGCTATGATCCGGAGTCCAAAGAGCTGCTCCGATATCGCGAGCTGTACAAAGGCAAGGAGTGGGATGCGATTCTGGACAGAGCGAAGAGG
>CAZIBA010000012.1:0-12488 GCA_964536795.1 uncultured Planctomycetota bacterium
GACCGACGGTTCGACACAGGCGGTCGATGTCACACCCCGGCGCCTGCAGAGCTTCCGCATCATCCCGGGTGCAGCATACGCTTGGGAGAACCGGCGTGTCAGTGACGACGCCGTCGTGGCCAGCGGCACGGTTGCCGCTGACACGAACGGGCTGATCACCGTCCCACAGGTTGTTGTCAGCGCCGGGGGGAACCGCCTCAGCATCCGCCGGGCTGGCGGAGGGTAAGCCCCGGTTCCCTGCTCAGGAGTCAGTGCCCGGGAGCGGATCGGCCAGACCATCTTGCATGGCAATCCGGTGGCGCCGTTCGGCCTCCCGGAGCATCTGTGCTTGCCTGACCCAGCGAGCACACCGTCTCTTGCTGCGACAGGGAGCTCGCACTTCAGACCAGCTTACCTGAGCTCCAGCATGTCCTCCATCGTTCCACCCATGATCCGCTCCAGCAGCGGTTTCCCGATGCCCAGGCCCTTGGCGATGTGGCGGATGCTCTTGCGGAAGATGGGGATGTACCGGAAGTCCTGGCTGGTGATGCAGTCGGTCCCCCACACCAGGCGTTCCTGTATCTTTCTGTCCGTGATCCGGCTGAGGATCTCCACCGCCTTGGCCGTGTACTTGGGGTACTCGTAGAGGAAGTAGGCTTGGTTGGCCCGAGGCAGAGGAGTCTGCTGGCCAGGTCGGTAAAGCAGCGGCCTTGCTGACGGCAGCTGGCTGGCAGGCTGGCCAGGACCGCGTGGGCCCAGGCCCCGCGTTCGGTGCGGTTGCCGGCGGAGAGTTTGCGGTCGATGACGGCCGGGCGGAGCTCGGCCTCCAGGTGGGCCACCTTGGCAGAGAGCTGCCTGACTTGAGCGCTGAGCTCCTCGACCTGGGCGGCCGACCGTCGGCAGTTGGGACATGTTTTCTTGCCAGCGATACACACATTCTCGGACGCATCCTGGACGTGGCTTGAGGAGATAAGCCAAGGAATCCTTGGTTTGGAAAGGAGCAGAGAATACCTTGGTGCTCGGATCCATCCCTATCGGACCTCCCGTGAGGTCGCGGATGCCGAACAGGTACAGTCGGGATGAAGGGCAGGGCTGGGATGTGGGAAACGAGATTGCCCTCTGCCCAGCCCCCAACGGCGACCTGGGTTACCCCGCCAGCGCGCAGCTTGGCGACGGGTCCCTACTGACGGTCTTCTATCAGGTTGATGAGCCTGGCGAGAAGACCCGTCTAATGGCTACCCACCGGCGCCTGGTAGGGGCATAGAGTGACCGAGCCGGTGGACGAGTATAGCAGCTGACCGACAGGCTCATCCGGTCTGTAGAACGGCCGAGGTCGCCGGAGCAATCTCTGAGGAGCCACGCGAAAGGCCGGCCAATGACGACTCAGAAAGAGAACTGGCACGAGGACGTTTTCTTCGGTGTCCATTACGACCTGCACGCCAAGGCCAGCGACACGGTTTTGGGCAAGGAGTTGACGGTCGAGCATCTCCGCGAAAGGCTCCAGCGCGTCCAGCCTGACTGGATCCAATGCGACTGCAAAGGCCACGCCGGCTACACGAGCTGGCCGACCGAGGTGGGTTCGACCTCAGGAGGCGTGGTCAACGATGCCCTGCGCATTCACCGGGAGGTCACAGCCGAGCTGGGCGTCAAACTGGGCGTGCATTACTCGGGCGTGTGGGACAGCCGAGCGGTCGAGCTGCACCCCGAATGGGCCCGGATCGACGAAAAAGGCCGGTCCGACCCGAACATGACCTGCCGGCTCAGTCGCTACCACGAAGAACTGATGATTCCGCAGATGGTCGAGGTAATCGATAAGTACGAGGTGGACGGATTCTGGGTCGATGGGGAGAACTGGGCCTCCCGACCGTGCTGGTGTGAGCGATGCAAGGCAGAGTTCACCCGGCGGACGGGCATCCACCGAATCCCCGTCGTGACGGACCACCCGCACTGGGACCGGTGGCTGGCCTTTCACCGAGACCTGTTCGTCGAACACGTCACCAGGTACGCCGAAGCCGTCCACCTCCGCAAACCCACCTGCCTGGTCTGCAGCAACTGGATGTACACGGTTCGCCAGCCCGATCCGGTCCGCGCGCCTGTGGACTACCTGAGCGGCGACTTCGACCACGCGTGGGGAACCAACCGCGCCGCTGTGGAAGGCCGGCTGCTCGACGGTCGGGAGATGAGCTGGGACCTGATGGCATGGGGCTTCACCAAGACCGGCCGAATGGGTGAGAACCGGCCGTGGGTCTCCAAGACCGTTCCCCACCTCTGCCAGGAGGCCGCTGAGGTGGTGGCGCTGGGCGGGGCCGTGATGGTGTATGAGACGCCCCAGCGCACCGGTTGGCTGACGGGCTGGCGCAACGAGATTCTCGCCCAGGTCGCAGAGTTCTGCCGGGCGCGCAAGGAGGTGTGCTTCAAGTCCAAGACGGTCCCGCAGGCCGCGGTGCTGCATCTGGCAAGTCACTACTACTCGTGTAACGACCCGCTTTTCAACTACGGTCCGGCCGTCGAGCCCGTCGAGGGGGCACTGCACGCCCTGCTGGAAACGCATCGTTCGACCGACATTCTCACAGAAGATTCTGCCCTGGAACGTATCGCCGAATACAAGCTTCTGATCGTGCCCGAGCAGACCAGGCTGTCGGAGTCCATGCAGGGAGCGCTGGTCTCCTGTGCCCACGCCGGCCGGACCGTGCTCCTCAGCGGTGCGCACCTGGCCCAAGATTATCCCCAACTTGTCGGCGCCACGCCGGCCGCTCAGGCGATAACAGATCCGACCTACCTGCTCGTGGGCAGCTTCGCTGTACCGGTCAGCGGCCCGTGGCAGGCGGTGACGCCAATGCACGACACCGAAGTCCTGGCCTATCGCGGCGCCGACCAGGAGCCGACAAAGGACGGCACCGACCAGGTCGTAGTGACGAAGCGAAAGATGGGCAAAGGATCCATCGTGGCGATCCATGGACCGATCTTTCGGGATTACTACCTGGGTCATTATCCGCTCCTGCGGCGGTTCATTGGCCACTTGGTCGATGCCCTGGGGATCGATTGGACCGTCACCCTCGATGCTCCGCCCCGCCTGGAGATGATCCTGCGAAAGAAAGACACAAAACTTCTGGTGAATCTGGTAAACCGTGGTGCAGGCGAGATGCTCTCGCCGCAGCGCGTCGTGGTGGAGGAGTTGCCACCCGTCGAGAACGTTGCACTTTGGGTTCGGCGCGACCATCGGCCGAAGAGCGTTTCGCTCGTGCCTGATGGCACACCTGTGGAATGGTTCCATCAGGCTGGCGGACTGACGGTGAAAGTGCCTCGGGTAGACATCCACAGCGTTGTCGTGATCGAGTAGCCGGCGCGTGGGGGGCTGGCCGGCGCAGCCGGGCAAGCAACGTGGACGATCGAGGGCCCGTGCCCGACGTCGGACGCCAGAATCACGATCGACACGGTTGCGGCAGCGGCAAGCCGATTGCTATGCTCGAAATGAGCGTCTTCGACAACACGGCGCTGGCGAGAGAGGAAGCCTGCTGAAAGGACACTCCTATGGCGAAGGTGACGATTGGATACGTCGGTTGCGGATTCATGGCCCAGAAGGTGCATCTGCCTAATCTCTTGTCCCTCCCCCAATGCGAGCTGGTGGCGATCGCCGAAATCCGTCCCGAGCTCGGCCGACGCGTTCAGCGCCGGTTCGGCATCGATCGCCTGTACCACAGCCACCGCGAGCTGGCCGAGGACCCGGGCATCCAGGCGGCAGCGGTGTCCGGGCACTACGCCGGGCAAGGAGAGATCGCCATCGACCTGTTGCGGGCGGGCAAGGACGTCTTTCTGGAGAAACCCATGGCCGTGTCGGTGGAGCAGGCCGAACGGATCCTGAAAGCCCAGCGGGAAAGCGGACGTCGTCTGATGATCGCCTACATGAAGCGGTACGACAAGGGCAACCTACTGGTCAAAGAACTGGTGCAGCAGTTCAGCGAGTCGGGGGAGCTGGGCAGGCTCCAGTACGTTCGCAATCATGGTTTCTGCGGGGACTGGACCGCCGGCCTGGACACGCCAATGGAGCGGACGGATGAGCCCTATCCGCCCGGTCCCACGATGCGACCGGCCTGGCTGCCGGAGGAGCTCGCAGGGCGCTACGTCGCTTACCTGCAGCAGTACACCCACAACGTCAACCTGCTCCGCTGGTTCCTGGACGCCGGGGATGACGTGGAGGTCAGGGCCGTGGACCTCGACCCCGCCGACGGCGTCACCGGCGTTGTGGTCCTGAACGTGAGCGGCGTGCGTACGGTGATCGAGTCTGGCTCGGTGGCCTATCACGGCTGGGAGGAGCACACCCAGGTTTATTTTCGGCAAGGCTGGGTGCGAACCTGCGCCCCACCGCTGCTCCTGCGGAACATGCCGGCTGCCGTCGAGGTCTACCGCGCCGACCAGCGCGGCACCAGCACCCGCTCCGACATCTTCCCTGCGGACGGGTGGAGCTGGTCTTACCAGGAAGAAATGAAACATTTCCTTGACTGCCTGCTGACGGGCGAGCCCTTCCGGTCCCCAGCCGACGACGCCCTTGCCGATGTCCGCATCCTGGAAGAGATCTACCGGCGGTTTGCCGAGAGCGCGTGAGGCCCGGGCAACGGCCGTCGGACTCAAGTCGTCGACGGTTCGCCCCTCTCCTTGGGCACGGTGGACGGGCATCCCGGTACCCTCAGAAGCTGCCAGCGACAGCACGAAGTGGACTCGCCTACCGCGGCGAATCCAGAGGCATGGCCAGCGGCTCCTGCCAGTCAACGACCCGAACCGAATCGTAAGCCATGATCTCGCTCGTATTGAAGAACATCTCGGGGTTGGTCACCGCGTAGCGAACGTAGCGGGCCTCTGCCGGCTCCTCGAAGATCAGGGGGAAGACCCACGATTGGAAGCTCCCGTGCTCGGGCATGACAAAGTTCCCGTCAACGTCCTTGTGCCTCATCCGAGTCGTCATCGTCCCCTGAGACACGAAGGCCTCACCATCAAGGGAGGTGAGGACCTCGACATTGCAGGAGGGCCCCGCGTACAAATCGTATGGATAGCCGGTGATGTGCATGCGCACTGCGGCCAACTCTTGCGCCTCTTTGAGGTCCAGGGTGATGACGGGGTTCCGACCGGGAGTCCAGATGGGGCCCTCCCGGTACGTTGTTCCGCCGCCGTAGGTGGAGGCGACCGATTCGTCGGTGAGCTTGGTCATCTCCGGGTCGCCGCCCTCCCAGTTGTCGCCCGACGGAACGCTGAAGGTGTACGTCTTGCCGAGGGCCAGGTTGTTTCCCCAGATGTGCCTTTTGTGGACAAAGGGCTCGGCGTCCAGGTCCACGCCATCGGAGTAGCCATACGCCACGTCCGATACAGCACCATTGAGATTCACCCGCACCCAGTTTGTCCGGGGCAGGTCGTCACCGCCGACGCTGATGAAGTACCGCTGGCGTGGCTCGGTGATGGGCTGGCTGTGTGAGCGTTCCGTCCACTCACTCTGGTGCAGCTCACTCCAGTTGTAGGTCACCTCCAGGGGCTCGAATACAGCTTCGGGCGGACGATAGTTGACTGTCGTCCGCACGGAATAGACCGAGCAGCCGCTGTAAGCGCCAGCGGCAGCAGAGGTCAAGGTGTAGCGGACCAGGGCCCTGCGTGTACCAGCGGGCAGCTTCACCGTCTCAAAGTGGACGACGTCCCAGGGCGGCTCCGTGTCCGTGAGCTTCCACTGCTCAGTCCAGGTTTTGCCTTCGTCGGTGGAGTGCTCCAGCGTGATGCTCGACTTCGGCGCCCGGTTGTAGAACCGGCCGCCATAGGTAAGTTCCGTCATGTCACCCGGGGCTGCCAGTTCATACACGAGGGTCCCCGTGCCCGGTTCCGACAGCCACAGGCACCCGTGCCAGTCACTGGCCTCTCCGCTCTCTACGTTGGCGCTGGAGAAGCAGCTTTCCTTGAAGGCGTTCCTCTGAAGCTCGGGCCAGAAGAGGATGGTCTCGGTGGGCCTTCCGACGACGACATCTATGGTGTTACGGCCCAAGCCCAGAATGGGGAGGGTCAGTTTGTTGAGCTGGGTAACGGTGCGAAGTTCGACGTGCTTCAGCACAACTCGGCCGGTGAGCGTGAATCTCACCAGGAACTGATGGCTTCCAGCAACGCCGTCAAGGGACACTTCCGCTGTCTGCTCGCCCGCAGCCTCGGACTGCCAGACGTCTGTCCACGAGTGACCGTGGTCCGTGGAGACCGCCAGCGAACAGATGTCCTCCTCACCGGGGAGGTCGAGGCCGAGCCGCGCATTGGAACTGGTGACGATGTTGGCCCCGTTGACCCGGAAGATGACCTCGCCCGGCCTACTGGCATCTGCCAGCGTCAGTCCGGCTTCTGACGGAGCGACGTTTGTGGAACCATAGAGGTCGTCGAGGGTGCTTTCCTTCGTGAGGTCCGGAGCGAAGACCCAGAGGCCGTTGCCGGAGGTCTCCAGCCCCTGGGGGCTCTTGCCGTTTTCCAGGGGAAGGTAGTAGTCGGACGCCTCTCCAAGCGGAGCTGCGTACCGGGTGTAGGTCTCGTTAGCCCGCAGGTTGAGCACGTACCGGTGCCCCAGCTCGAAGCCGTTGTAGTAGTATCGATACTTGAGGGCGTTGGGATTGAAGCAGTGCGCGCCCTCGTATCTAAGTGACCGCTGTGTGTCGGCACCGGTGAGAAAGCCGTATGGGCTCGTCGCTCCCACGCAGTGAACAAGCGCGATGTGTGCCTTCTCCGTTTCGCCGTGTGATGCCTGACAGGCCCCGGACTTCCCGATGTCCTCAACCCCGGCCACCGTCTTCCCGTCACACAGGGTGTAATACGCGCTCATCGAGTTGTCGAACATGTGCCAGCGGCCATCGTAGAAGCACTCGCTGACCGTGTGCGATGCGATATCCCAGAACCTCACGGGAAGTCCCATCGAGTGCCAGATGCCACAGTTGATGCCGGCGTAATCGCTGCAGAACGAATAGCCGAAGTCGTTGAAAAACATGATGGGGTCATGGACCGGGGTGCCGTGGACGATGGGGTGCGGTCGTTGCCGTCGGCAGCGGTTGAGCCACCGCCAGATGGCCTTGCACTGGGCATCCGTGGTCTCGTAAGGCGAGGTGACACTGTGGAGGAAACTCTCCATGTCCGAGAAATCGGGTCGGCTGTCCGAGACCACCTTGATGTTACAGACGTCCGCGGCCAGGGACCCCGTCAGAACCATGAGCACGGTCCCGACCAACACAACACTCGGATTCAGCCGTCGCAGCCAAGGCTGCTTTGGCGAAGTCAGACGGGCCATGTTCAATCCTTTCTCGTCGCTCCACTGTTTCTCAAAGCGCCCTGTAGCGGACCTCGTCCTACCGATGTGCCAGTCTGCTGCAGAGACCCAGGTACAGTTTGGCGGCCTGGGGAGGAATAGTCCAGGGAATATGATTGCCGATCGACATCAGGTATACTCCCGACATCTGCGCGGTCTCGACCATCTCCCTGACCATGGCCTCTATTTCCTCAGGACGGTTGCGTGAGAGGATGCGGTTGTCACCCTCACCGGAAGTGCTTGAGGACATGGAGCCGTTGGCCAGGACGAAGCCGGCCAGACCCGTCGGCGCCAGATGGTGGATGAAGTGCTGGACCCAGGCGAAGTTGGCGTTGGAGGCGGGCGGGACGCCGACCTTCCAGCGTCTGTCGTCTTTCAGTCGGCCCTCGTCCCGGAGCTCCTGGTGGACCGTGCGTATCTCACCAACGGGCGTACGCACGACCTCCACCGAGTGAGCGTGGTGCTGCTCATGGATGCGGATGAGGTCGTCGCGGACTTCGTAGCGCTCGACGCCGGCGGAAGCGGCGTAGCGCACCGAGCAGCGCAGGGCATCGTAAATCTCCAGGGAACTCATTCCCCGGAAACGCTCGGGCATGGTGCCCTGCGACAGGTGGTGGCCGATCCACGTCTCCAGGCGGGGCTGCCAGAGAACTTTCTCAGCCGTCCCCTCGAAGATTGCCAGGTTGAGCTCCTTCCTGGTCACCTGCACGACCTCCTGGAGAAAGTCTCATGCTCCGCCATAGTTGCCCTCTCGGCGCCAAACGTCGAGGATGAGTTCGTAGCGCGCGAGCCTCATCCCCGTGTAGATGCAGTTGCTGGTGGAGAAGATGTAGCCCCCATCGGGCATGCCGTGGCGGAGGCAGTAGCGGGCCGACTCGACGACCTCCTCATCCGTGCCGGTATCCATCAGGCCGCAGTTGACGTTGCCGATAAGGCACACCCGGTCGCCATAGAGCCTCTTGACCTCGGCGATGTCTACGCCGGCCTGCGGGTCCAGGGAGTGCAGAGCGTGGGGGCCGGCCTCCACGAGCTGGTCGATGATGGGCATGACGTTACCGTCGGTATGTTTGATGGTGTAGAAGCCCATGTCCCGGTAGCCGCGGATGAGGCGGGTCAGGTAGGGGGTCACGAACTCGCCGAACTGCTGGGGGCTGAGGAACGGGCCGATGTTAAAGCAGTAGTCCGAGCACAAGGCGAAGCCGTCCAGCCCGCCATGTCGGGCAAGTCGCTCAGCGCGTTTTAGGGCTCGGCCCACCATCGCCGCCGCCTCTGCCTTGAGGGCTTTGGGCTCGTCGGCCAGTCGGCAGGAGAACTCCGCCATCCGCTCGCCACTCGGTATGCCAAACGTCGCGTCGCCGTGGAGCATGAGGAAGTAACGGTTACCCGACTTTCCCCGAACCAGGTCGATCAGGCGCAACGTCTCCTCAAGAGTGTTCGGGTTGGGGTGCAAGAATATGGCGCTGTGCTCGAAACGCTCGGCCGTAGCGATGTAGATGTCGGCCATCTCCTCACGATGGAGTTGTCGCTCCTTCTCCTTCATCTGGTCCCATTGGTGATAGCTGCGGTGGGATGGATGGACCTTTCCGAGCGCCTCCATCGTCAGGTAAAACACCAGCTCGAAATGGGGCACCCGCCCGGTGAGGCCGCGCCTTTCCAGGGCCGCGGCGAACCCTTCTCTCGGCGTCACCACACCTTGTCCGTTCTTCGCTGTTCCCGTGTGATCGTCAGCACCACACTGTACCTGAGGCGGCAGAAAGCCGCTGGCTCAGCCACCGAGTTCGACCATGCGCTTGCGGTAGTACAGGTAGTTCTCATAGCTCACCTCTGCGGGCACTCCATGGTCGCACGTTGGTATGTAGCCTCCCCGCTCGCGCATCGGTGGTATGATGCCTTCGAGGTACCGGTCTATCTCATCTTTGCCTTTGGCGAGCACGCGCTTGTCGATGCCGCCTAAGAGCACAAGGTCCGGGAACTGCTTCCCGACCTCCACGACGTTGCACCCGGCTGCCACCTCGAAGGGGCTCATGACGTCCATACCAATCTCGCGGTAGAGGGGCATAACGGGCACCACGTAGCCGTCGCTGTCCACGTGGAAGTAGAGATGACGGGAGCTATCTATTTGCCTGCGCTTGATGTCGGCCATGAGCTGCTGATAGTAAGGAAGGATGAACTCCCGGATCATGGTCGGTGAGATCAGGGGGCCGTGGTTGTAGCAGATGTCCTCACCGATGAAGAACTGGTCGATCGTCACAAACTCCTGGTGTCTGGCGGTCACCGCCTGGGCCAAGGTGAGCCACGTCTTCATGCAGTCGTGTATCAGGTCCGGCATTTCGTGGAACGCGTACAGTACCTGCAGCGGACCCACGAGACTTCTCAGGTACATGTATCCCCCGACCACCATCTGGGTGATTATCATCCCCTCGCCTGCAGCCTGCCGAGCCTGGCGCCTCGTCTCCTCCAGGTCCGCGTAGCGAGCCGGGGTCTCAGGGTCAAGTCTCCACTTGACGTCCTCCTCCCACGTCTTCCAGTCCTTCACAGGATGGTCGAGGTAGGTGGGCATGAAGCCTGAACGACGGCCTTTGAAGTAAAGCACATACCGGCCGGAGACGTCCTGGACGACCTCGTGAGCGCCTCGGTCTTCAATCACCCTTTCCTCAAAGGCGGGTTCAAAGGCCGCCTCGCACCAACCAAGACCCATGAGGTCGAAGGCGCCGGGCGGATCGTAGTGGAAAAGCTCCGCGAGTGGCACGTCTTGAGGCATCCCCTCATTCTTCCACCGTTCCAGCGAGTAGTAGCCGAACTCCTTCCTGTAGAGCGGGACGCCGGGCACCCGTTCATAGACGTCACGCAGCTTCTTTGCCCCCTCGCTCATCTTCTCACGCCGGACCATGGCATGCACGCCGTCTCGGGCGGTTGCTTCGGTCATTGTCCCACCATTCCCCGTTTCCACTCCCAACGCCACCTCACCGATCCAGCGCCTCCCTTACTCCCCCGAGAGGGGTCCCATTGGGAACCACTTGCGCCCAGAAGTCAAGCCCTGAGTAACTCCGCTTCATCTTGTTCCGTCTATGCAAGCATCCAGCCGGACAGGGTGTCCGCCAGCCGGCGCGTTGTAGGGAGGGGTCTTCAGACCCCTCCGTGGTCCGAAGCAGCGAGCCGGCCGGGCGGTACGGGTGCCTCGCCGAAGGCAGAGCACCCGTGTGAGGATCGCGGATGGGCCTGAGCCTACTTCGGCCCGCCGGCCGGCGGGTCGTGCTCTGACGTGCACAGTATCCCTTGGCGTCACTTAGCGGGCGGTAAGGTACTCTTCGGCGGACCTCGAACTGAGCCTGCGCTATCTGTCGGTGCCTCTTGCCTCTGGGTTACCTTTCCAGTATAGTCCAGCGTGCAGCTGTGCCTTGGCCAGGCGGCCGGCAACATCTGCTCTCGCATGCTGCTGCAGCGGGCGTACTTTCCGCGACACATTGATCGGCGGAGTTGATTGTGACTCGGGCGCTCGTACTGGCTATAGACGCCGGCACCACAGGTGTTCGTGCGATGGTCTTCGACCGTGAACAGAAGATCGTTGGCAGTTCGTACCGAGAGTTCCCCCAGATTTTCCCTGAGCCGGGTTGGGTTGAACACGACCCGGGCGATATCTGGGAAGCCACGCGCGCGGTGGTGCGAGAAGCCTGCCGCAAACTGGCTGCTGACGATCTGTGTGGCATAGGCATCACCAATCAGCGCGAGACGGCGCTGCTCTGGGACAGGGAAACCGGTCGGGCTGTGCACAATGCCATCGTTTGGCAGTGTCGCCGAACAGCGCCCCAATGCCGGAAACTCAAAGACGAAGGGAAGGGTCCCCTCGTCCATCGCAAGACGGGCCTCCGGCTCGACCCTTATTTCTCAGCCACCAAATGGCAGTGGCTCCTGGAGAACGTTCCCGAGGCCGGCAGGCTGCTCGAAGAGGGTCGACTGGCCGCGGGGACGGTTGACACGTGGCTGCTGTGGAACCTGACCGCCGGCAGGGCTCACGCCACAGAACCGAGCAACGGGTCTCGCACGTGCCTTTTTAACATCGAGACCTTGAGGTGGGACGAGGAGCTGTGCAGATTGTTCGGTGTCCCAATTGGTATCCTTCCTGAGGTGCTTCCCACCAGGGGCGAGTTCGCGCGCACAGATCCCGCGCAGATCGGGTTCGAATTGCCCGTTCTGGCCATGGTGGGCGACCAGCAGGCGGCCGCGTTCGCACAGGGGTGCTTTCGGCCGGGAACGGTGAAGACCACGTATGGCACGGGTCTTTTCACGCTCGGCAACACCGGCCAAGAACTCATCCTGAGCGATCACCTCTTGAGCACGGTGGCCTGGAGCTGGGACGGTTGCACCGACTACGCCCTCGAAGGCAGCGTTTTCACGGGTGGCGCGTCAATACAGTGGCTGCGGGATGGACTCCAACTCATCGAGAACGCCCAGCAGACCGCTGAAATCGCACGCTCGCTTGAAGGGAACGACGAAGTCTACTTTGTGCCTGCTCTCAGTGGGCTGGGTGCTCCGTACTGGGATGCCGGGGCCAGGGGTACCATCATCGGCCTCACCCGAGGGACAACGCGGGCCCACATCGTGCGGGCGGCGTTGGAAGCGATAGCTTACCGAAGCAGGGACGTACTGGACGTGCTGGCTGAGGAAACAGCGTGGAAACCTGAAGTCCTTCGGGTGGACGGAGGCGCCGTCGGGAACGATTTCCTCATGCAGTTCCTGGCCGACATTCTCGGGCTCCCGGTCGAGAGGCCAGCGATGCGGGAAACCACGGCACTCGGCGTCGCCGGTCTGGCCGGCATAGCTGCAGGTTTGTGGTGCGATGCCGAGGATTTCATCTCCCGCCGGTCAGTCGAACGCACCTTTAGGCCGCAGATGCGCCCCGAAAAGCGAGAACGTCAGTACGCAAAGTGGAAGGAAGCCGTGCGCCGCTGCCGACAATGGGCATAGCAACCCCTTGTCCCGCTGGCCTGCCGCCTCGTACCAGTCCGTACGGACAGGGCATGTTCCGTTAGCAGCACAGAGGTCAATAGCACACCATAAGCTGTCTATGGCAGGGGCTAAGCAGGCATGGTCGACCTGCCGGCCGGCGGGGACCACGCTCTATTCTTGGGGCTCTGGGGTGGGTGACCAACGATTAGACGATGGTCGCTTTCAAGCCCGCTTGATGGGCCAAATCCACGAG
>CAZIBA010000013.1:0-7419 GCA_964536795.1 uncultured Planctomycetota bacterium
CGAAGTCGGAAAGGTTCCCCAGCAGGTACCGGAAGGTGTTTCTGAGCTTCCGGTACGATTCTGACGACCGACCGATAATGGCCTCGGAGACCCGTATGTCGTCGTGGTAGTTGACCGAGCTGAGCCAGAGCCTTACCACGTCCGCGCCCAGGTCGCTCACCACCCGCTCGGCGCCCAGCAGCGTCCCCTTGCTCTTGGAGACTTTCTCCCCCTTCTCATCCACCACGAAGCCGTGGGTGAGCACCTCGCGGAAGGGGGCCTGGCCTCGGGTGGCCACGGCCGGCCAGAGGGAGAGCTGGAACCAGCCCCGGTGCTGGTCGGACCCTTCCAGGTACAGGTCGGCGGGGAAACGCAGCCCCTCGGTCCGCTCCAGCACGGCCCGGTGGCTGGAGCCAGACTCAAACCAGACGTCCAGGATGTCGGTTTCCTTCTCGAACTCGGTGCCCCCACACTTGGGGCAGCGGGCCAGGTCGCCAAGGACGTCGGCCGGCTCGGTTGTGAACCAGGCGTCGGAACCCTCCCGCCCGAAAAGCTCAGCGGCCCGCTCGCAGACGGCCTTGCTGAAGAGCATCTCCCCGCAGCCAGTGCAGTAGAGGGCGGGGATGGGCACGCCCCAGGCCTTCTGTCGGCTGATGCACCAGTCGGGCCGCTCTTCCATCATGCTGCGGATGCGCACCTCACCCCAGGGGGGTATCCAGCGCGTGCGCTCGACCTCGGCCAGGGCCCGTTCCCGCAGGCCCTCCCGGTCCAGGTCGACGAACCACTGGGTGGTGGCCCGGAAGATGACGGGCTCCTTGCACCTCCAGCAGTGGGGGTAGCTGTGGGTGATGCGGTGCTCGTGGAAGAGCATCCCTGACTCCCGCAGGCGCTCCACGATGCGCGGGTTGGCCTCGAAGATGTCCAGACCGGCAAACTCACCGGCCTCCTCGGTGAAGGTGCCCGAGTCATCCACCGGGCAGAAGGGCTCCAGGCCGTACTTGAGGCCGGTGAGGTGGTCCTCGTGACCGTGGCCCGGGGCGGTGTGGACGCAGCCCGTGCCTTCCTTCAGGGTCACGTAGTCGGCCACCACCACCGGAGAGGTCCGCGCGGTGAGCGGGTCCTCGTAGGTGAGGCCCTGGAGGACCTGGCCCCGGTGGGCACCCACCTCCTCGTAGTCGGTGACACCGATGACGGCCAGGGTGTCGGCGGCAAGGTCTCGGGCCAGTATGATGACCCTCTCGGCGCCGTCCTCAGGGCAGCGGTAGCGGACGGCTGCGTAGGTGTAGTCCGGGTGTAGGGCGATGGCCAGGTTGGCCGGCAGGGTCCAGGGGGTGGTGGTCCAGATGAGCAGGGCCGGGGTCTCACCCTGACGGAGCCCCGGGAAGAGGTCGCGGGCGTCCTCACTCAGGGGGTAGGTGACGAAGACGGCCGGGGAGTCGTCCTCCTCGTACTCCAACTCGGCCTCGGCCAGGGCCGTCTCGCAGTGCATGCACCAGTGGATGGGCTTCAGGGCCCGGTAGACGTAGCCACCCTCCATCATCTCACCCAGGACCTGGATGACGGCCCGCTCGTAGCCCGGGTCCATGGTGATGTAAGGTCGCCCCCAGTCGCCGGTGACACCGAGTCGGCGGAACTGCCGACGTTGGACGTCGACGAAGCGCTCGGCGTAGGCCCGGCAGCGCCGACGCACCTCCATCTGGGGCATCTCGACGGCCTCATCTCCCAGGTCCTGGAGCACCTTGACCTCGATGGGAAGTCCGTGGCAGTCCCAGCCGGGCACGTAGGGAGAGTCGAACCCGCGCATGGTCTTGTACTTGACCACGACGTCTTTGAGTATCTTGTTGAGTCCGGTGCCGATATGGACGTCGCCGTTGGCGTAGGGGGGGCCGTCGTGGAGGATGTACTGGGGTCGTCCGGCGCGGGCCGCGCGGATGCGGCCGTAGAGGTCCATCTCTTCCCAAAGGGCCTGGAGACGGGGTTCCAGCTCCGTCAGGTTGGCCTTCATGGAGAAGAGGGTCTGGGGCAGGTTGAGGGTGGACTTGTAGTTGGTCGCAGTTTGAGGGTCGTGCTTGGTCACGATGGTTCCATCTCCTCGAGGAGGCGCAGTACGAGACGGGTGAGTTTGGGCTCCGCTTCGTTGGCCACCCGGATGATCTCTTCGATGTTGGCCGGCTTGAGGGCGTCGGCGAGGCACTTGTCGCTAACGACGGCCACCCCCAGCACGCGCATCCCCCCGTGGACGGCGACCAGCGTCTCCGGGACGGTGCTCATCCCCACCACGTCCGCGCCGATGGTGCTCAGGAATCGGTACTCCGCCCGGGTTTCCAGGTTTGGCCCGGCCACGGCGACGTAAACGCCTTTGTGGGCCCGGATGCCTTCCTCCAGGGCAATCCTCTCTGCCAGGGCCAGCAGACCCGGGTCGTAGGGGGCGACCAGGTCCGGAAAGCGGGGACCCAGCTCGTCGTCGTTGGGACCGATGAGGGGGTTGTCGCCCATCAGGTTGATGTGGTCCTCGATGATGAAGATGTCGCCGGGCTCGTAGACGCGATTCATCCCCCCACAGGCGGCACTGACGATGAGCACCTCGGCCCCCAGGGCCTCCATCACCCGCACGGGAAAGGCGACCTCCTGCATGGAGTAGCCTTCGTAGTAGTGGAAGCGGCCGTTCATGGCCACGACCGGGTGGTCGGCCAGCGTGCCCAGTACGAGCTCACCCACGTGGTGGGCCACGGTGGGGATGGGGAAGCCGGGGATATCCTCGTAGGGTATGGTGGTCTTCTCCTCGATGGATTCGGCCAGGCGGTCCAGGCCGGTTCCCAGGATGACGGCCACCTCGGGCTCCACCTCGCTGTGTTGCCGCACGGCCTCGACGGCCGTCTCGATCATATGGCGCAGTTCGCTCACCCTTCGCTGCTCCTTCCTTCCACCAATGCCTGCAGGTCCCCCGGGGTCGCCCCCGTCACGTGCACCACCTTGTGTCGGCTGCGCTCGCCGTGGACGATGGCCACGTCGCGCCGACCGACGCCCAACCAGCGGGCCAGGAGCCGGACCAGTGCCTTGTTCGCCTTGCCCTTCTCCGCGAGCGCTCGCACACGTACTCTGAGGGCGCCGTCGTACTCGCCCACGGGTTCCGCCCGGCTGGCGCCGGGCTGAACGTACACGTCAAAGAGCAACCCGGCATCGTCCTGGCGGCAGGGGATCACCGCCCCAGTTCCCGCGAGCGTTTGGCGGCGGCAGCGACGGCCTGCACGAACGCCTCCTTCACCCCGGCCTCCTCCAGCACCCGGAGAGCCGCGGCCGTGGTGCCGCCCTTGGAGGTGACCCGCTGGCGCCAGTCGCCGGGGTCGTCTCCCGTCTCCAGGAGTAGTCTGCCTGCCCCCAGGCAGGTGGCCTCGGCCAAGCGGCGGGCCACGTCCTCGGGCAGGCCTTCGGCAACGGCCCCCTGGACCAGGGCCTCGACGACGTAGAAGAAATAGGCCGGTCCGCTCCCGCTGAGGGCCGTTACCGCGTCCAGCAGCTTCTCCTCGACCACCAGGGCCTGGCCAGCCACGCTGAAGAGGTCACGGACGAACTCCACGTCCTGCTGGGTCGCCGACAGGCCGCCGGCAAGGGCCGCGGCCCCAGCCTTCACGGTGATGAGGAGGTTCGGCATCACCCGCACCACCCGCACGCCCTCGGGAAGCAGCTCTTCGAGGTACCGGGTGGAGGTGCCGGCCAGGATGGAGACGATTAGGTGTTTAGGGCCGAAGAGCTCTCGCAGCGGCCTGAGGGCCTGGCCGGCGTCCTGGGGCTTGAAGGCCAGGACGACGACCTCGGCCTCCCGAAGCACCTCCTCCGGCGTAGCTGCGACCTTCACCCCCAGCTCCCGGCCGAATAGGTCAGTGCGTTCGCCACGGGGGTCGTAGGCGACGACCGACAAGCTTCGCTTGTCTCGAGTGTACGCACGGGTTGCCCGAGAGGAGCTTGTTTCTGGACGGCCCGAGGGGTCCGTACGGAAGAGCGGTGGAGCCACGTCGGGGTTGGCCAGGTCGCTGGCCAGGAGCGCTCGACAAAGGGCTTCGGCCATGTTGCCTGCCCCCAGGAAACCGATGGTGGGAACCCCCGGTTCTCGCCTTCGGTTCTCACCGATGGTGCTCGCTGACCCGCTCACGTGACTATCCCCCGGAAGAGGGCGCTCCCGACCCGCACCATCGTCGCCCCCTCCTCGATGGCTACCTCGAAGTCCTGGGTCATTCCCATGGAGAGCTCGGTGAGCTCGTGGCTCAGACGGCCGGAGTCGTTGAGCTCGTCGCGCAGTTCCCGCAGTCGTCGGAAGTAGGGCCGGGCGTCACCGGGCCGCTCGACAACGGGGGGCATGGTCATCAGACCGAGGAGCCTTAGGTGAGCACAGGCGTCCACGGCGACGGCCAGCTCTGCTGTCTTCTCGGGGGGGACGCCGAACTTGCTTGCCTCCTCGCTGGTGTTGACCTCGATGAGCACGGAGAGGGTGAGGCCGTCCCTCTCGGCCCGCTGCTCCAGAGCAGCGGTCAGACGGACGCTGTCGGTGGAGTGGACCATCGAGAAGAGGCGTACCGCGAACCGGGCCTTGTTGGTCTGCAGGTGACCGATCATGTGCCAGTGGATTTGACAGTCGGCCAGTTGGGCGCTCTTGACCTGGGCCTCCTGGACCCGGTTCTCCCCGATGTCGCGCACGCCCAACTGGTAGAGCATCCGGGCCAAGCGGGCGTCAACGGTCTTGGTGACAGCGATCAGGGTGACGGCGTCGGCAACCCGTCCGGAGCGGGCGGCCGCCTCGCTCATCCGCCGACGGACGTCGGCCAGGTTGGCCTCCAGGAGCGGGCGCACGTCCTTCACCTCGAGCATCTCGGTTACCTCACCGTGGTTCGCGCGTGCAAGACACTGAGTATAGTCACGCCCTTCCTTCGGTCAAACGTTTTCGGCCCCGGCCCCGCCGGAAAAGCCTTGACAGAAAGGCCCGTCGGCGGTTCAATGGCGGCCTGACGGGGTAGTGCTGGGTCGTGGGCGCGGAGGACGGAGCCATGATCAAGGTTGGAGTGGTGGGCGTCGGGTTCATGGGCAAGATGCACTTCGGGGTGCATCAGGCGGGCAAGAAGTCCAAGGTGGTGGCCATCGCCGACGTCAACAAGGCCAAGCTGAGCGGCGACTGGTCCTCCATCGCCGGCAACATCGACGACCCTTCGGCCAAGTCCGTGGACCTCACCGGCGTCAAGACCTACAGCAAGGCCGAGGACCTGATCCGCGATCCCGACGTGGACCTGGTGGACATCACCCTCCCCACCTACCTGCACGCTGACTACGCCATCAAGGCCTTGCGGGCAGGCAAGCACGTGCTCTGTGAGAAGCCCATCGCGCTCACGCTCGCCCAGGCCGACCGGATGGTGGCCGCGGCCAGGAAGGCCAAGGGCCTCTTCATGGTGGCCCACTGCATCCGCTTCTGGCCCGAGTACGAGGTGGTCAAGAAGATCATCGATGAGAAGAAGTACGGGAAGGTCTACAGCGCCAGCTTCCGCCGGGTCTCGCCGACACCCACGTGGGGGTGGCGGAACTGGCTGCAGAAGCACAAGCTCAGCGGGGGCGCTCTCATCGACCTCCACATCCACGACATCGACTACGTCAATCTCCTGTTCGGAAAGCCCAAGGCCGTAAGGGCCGTGGGGATGAGCAAGACCTCAGGCGGCGTGGACCACATCGTGGCCGACTACACCTTCAGGCGGAAGAACCTGCAGGTGACGGCCGAGGGCGGCTGGGCCATGCACCCGGCCTTTCCCTTCTCCATGGCCTTCACCATCGTCTGTGAGAAGGCCACCATCGACTACTCGACGGCCAGCACGCCGTCCCTAAGCATCTACACGGCCAGCGGCAGGGTGGTCGCCCCCAAGGTGCCGGCCGGCGACGGCTATTCCCGGGAAATCGACTACTTCCTGGACTGCATCCGCAAGGGTCAGAAGCCGACGCGGGTGACGGCCGTCGACGCCCGCCAAGCCCTGGAGGTGGCCTGGGCTGAGATGCGTTCGGTCAAGACCGGTCGGCCGGTGACGTTGCGCTGAGGCCGGGCCTGGGCTGAGGAGCGAGGGGTCTGCCCTCGAGGCGGGACTGGTGGGAAGGCCGAGTCCCCCGCCGACGGGGACAGTTTTTCCGTTGACAACCGAGGGGGGGGCGGCGTAGTGTTCCCATGCGCGAGGGGGCTCGGGGCGCAGCGAGGAGGGGCCCATGTCCCAGGTTGCCGGGGAGGGTGGGTCCGACCGGGAGGCCCGTGAAGAGACAATGGCGGCGGACGAGGTCACGCGGTTTGTGGCCTCCCTGACCCCCGAGGAACGATTGCTGGTCCGGATCAAGGCCGAGCTGTACGAGGGGAGTTGGGACGAGTTGGTGGCCGACCTGGAAGCCCGGCTCAGCGGGCGACCTTACGTGCTCAAGCTGGCCAGCCGCATCGAGGATGACCTGGTCCGGGTGGCCAAGCTGCGTCAGTTCGAGAAGGAGCAGAACATAGCCTTGG
Organism: uncultured Planctomycetota bacterium; assembly: GCA_964536795.1. Taxonomy (GTDB): domain Bacteria; phylum Planctomycetota; class DG-23; order CBDVDV01; family CBDVDV01; genus CAZIBA01. The sequence goes on from CAZIBA010000013.1 coordinate 6,497, forward strand.
AGGCGTTCTGCTGAGGTGGGGACGCCCGAGTCGGGGCGCGTGGAGACGACCCAGGGAGCAGGAAAGGACAGACCATGCAGAAGCGCTCAACTGGTCCCTGCCGGTGGCGGCGAGGCGTACGGGCAGTGGCCCTGCTGATGCTGCTTGTCGGGGGGATGCTGGCGGCCGGATGCATCAGTTGGGGAAAGCAAGCGAAACCGCTCGGGCTCTTCCCCAGCGAAGAGGAAACGACCCTGGGGCTTGAGCTCCTCTGGACGTTGCCGCTCGAAATGGACTCTGCCGTTGCCGACGTCTACCTGCTCCCGCGCACCCTGTGCGTGGTTGCCGAGGACGGCACCCTCCGGGCCATCGACCCGGAGAAAGGGCACACGCGCTGGGAGCAGTACTTCGGTGGTGAGATGCCCACCCGGGGAGCTGAGGACGTCGACCACGTGTACGTCATCGCCGGGGGCAAGCTGCGCGCTCTGGAGTGGGAGTTCGGTGAGGAGGTGGATAGCCGGCCGCTCGACTTCGTGGCCAGCAGCCAGCCGGTGGTGGACCTGACCTACCTCTACGTGGGTTCGGCCGACGGACGTCTCCACGCCGTGGACCTGGCCCAGCCCCTTCCCTGGCAGCAGACGGTCAAGTCGGCCGTCCGCTCCCGCCCACAGGTGGACCCGGCCGGGGTCTACTTCGCCGCCGACAACGGTACCGTCTACTCTGTCAGCCTGATGGACGGAACCCGGGAGTGGGAGTTCGCCACCGACGATTCCATCGTGGCCGACCTCGCCCTGGGTACCAACGTCCTCTATGTGGCTTCGACCGACGGTCGCCTCTACTGCCTGGACACGGCCCTGGGGGTCAGCCGAAAGCAGCAGCAGCGGTGGCTGGTGCCCTACTACGCCGGCGGGCCAATCCGGCAGACACCCGTACTGAGCGGTGAC
>CAZIBA010000013.1:7429-12416 GCA_964536795.1 uncultured Planctomycetota bacterium
CGTCACCGCTGAGAGCGGGGGGGTTCACGCCGTCAACACCGCTGACGGGTCGAGGGCCTGGAAGTGTGAGGGGACCGACAGCTTCATCGCCGCCGGCAAGAAGCGGGTGTACCTGGGCTCCGGGGGACGCGAGCTCGTGTGCGTGGACCGGGCCACTGGTGAGGAGTTCTGGAGGCAGCGCCTCCCCGGCCGGGGCAAGCGTGGTCTCTACCGGTTCGTCGTCAACGAGCTGAACGACCATATCTACCTGTGCCGTCAGCGCGACGGGCAGCTCTACTGCTACCGACCCCGGTAGGAACGGACCCGCAGGCGGACCCGCCGTCGGCGACGTCGGCGCCCGTGGAAGGTGCGGCGGCGGAGCCTTTCGTGCCGGACGGCGTCGTCTTTGCTTTGACATTCGCACCTGCCCCACTTACAATGACCGCCTTCAGTAGCTGCGGTGACCACCTTGTCAGGAGGATGTTCGATGCACGTTGGATTCCTCACCGCTTGTCTGGCGAGCGTGCCCTTGCCGGAGCTCTTCGAGTGGTCGGGCGAGATGGGCTTCCGGGCGCTGGAGCTCTCGGCCGTGAGCGCCGACGGGGGGGACGAACTCTTCCTCGGCGGGTCGCTGAACGCCAGCGGCGTGACCAAGCGGACGGCCCGGGACGTGCAGCGCTGGAGCGAAGAGAACGACGTCGAAGTCTCCTGTCTCACCCAGTGCACCAACCTCCTCGCCGCCGACGAAAAGGAGCGGGCCAGGCTGGCCGCCGACTTCAAGACGGTCATCAAGGCCGCCGCCCTCCTCGGCGTGCCCACCGTCAGTGGCTTCGTCGGCCGCAACGTCACACTGACGACGCCGGAGAACGTCGAGCTCTTCGCCAAGGTGTTCCGTCCCCTGGTGCGCTTTGCTGCCCGCCGGGGGGTGAGGATCGCCATCGAGAACTGTCCCATGCCGGGCTGGCAGTTCGAGGGACTGGCCGGCAACATCGCCTACTCACCCTGGATCTGGGACCAGCTCTACGAGCGGGTGCCCGACGAGAACTTCGGGCTCAACCTCGATCCCTCCCACCTCTACTGGCTGGGGGTGGACTACCTGGCCGTGGTGGAGGAGTACGCCGACCGCATCTTCCACGTCCACGCCAAGGACACTGAAATCCTGGAGGACCGGTTGGCCCACCGGGGGTCGCTTCTGGGGGGTGGCTGGTGGCGGTACCGCATTCCGGGACTGGGCGAACTGGACTGGCCGGCCTTCGTCAGTCGGCTCTACGAGGTTGGCTACGACGGGGCGCTTTCCATCGAGCACGAGGACCCGGTGTTTGGCGGGTCGCAGGAGAAGGTGAAAGAGGGGCTCATCATCGGCGGTCGGTTCCTCGACCAGTTCTGCGTCTGACGGATGGTACTGGGGTTCCATATTGGACACGGATGAGGGGATGCGATGGCTTGGGCCAAGGTAGGGCGGGCGTTGGTATCGGTCTCTGACAAGACCGGCGTGGTGGAGTTCGTCAAGGGGTTGGTGGAACTGGGAGTGGAGGTACTCTCCACCGGCGGCACGGCCCGGGCGCTGCGTCAGGCCGGTATCGAGGTGACCGACGTCTCCGACTACACCGGCTTCCCTGAGATCATGGACGGCCGGGTCAAGACCCTGCACCCCAAGGTGCACGGGGCGCTGCTGGGCGTCCGCGACAACGAAGAGCACCGCCGGGCTATGGACGAGCTTGACATCCAGCCCATCGACATGGCGGTCGTGAACCTCTACCCCTTCGAGGCCACCGTGGCCCAGCCCGATTGTGACCGGGCCGAGGCCATCGAGAACATCGACATCGGTGGCCCCTCCATGCTCCGCTCCTCGGCCAAGAACAACGCCTATGTGGCCGTGGTCTCCGACCCCGCCCGCTACGAAGCCCTGCTGGAGGAACTCCGCACCAACGACGGTGCCCTTTCCGATGAGACCCGCTTTGTCCTGGCCGCGGAGGCCTTCCAGCTCACCGCTCGCTACGATGCGGCCATCGCCCGCTACTTCGCCGGTGAAAGGGGCGTCGATTTCCCCCACCAGCTCTCGCTCCCCTTCGAGAAGGTGGCCGAGCTTCGCTACGGTGAAAACCCCCACCAGAAGGCTGCCTACTACCGCGACACCGCGGGGGCCAAGGTGGGCATCCCCTGGGCTGACCAGATCAGTGGTGAGAAGGAGCTCTCCTACAACAACATCCTCGATGCAGATTCAGCCTGGCGGCTGGCCCAGGAGTTCGAGGTGCCGGCGGCCGTGTTGGTCAAGCACACCAACCCCTGTGGCTGCGGGGTGGGGGAGACGCTCGCCGACGCCTACGTGAAGGCCTACCTCGGCGATCCCCTGTCGGCCTTCGGCGGCATCCTGGCTGTGAACCGCCCGCTCGACGTTGCCACGGTCGAGGAGGTCGTCGAGCGCAAGCGCTTCCTTGCCGAGTACCAGGGCCAGGGGGAGCCGCCCACCAGCTTCCTCGAGGTCATCGTCGCTCCGGAGTACGAGGAGGGCGCCCTAAGGGTGCTGCAGGGCTCTCGCTGGGGGAAGTCGGTCCGTATCCTGAAGGAAAAGGAACGGCTTCGCTCTGGCCACCCCCTGCTGGCCTGGGACTACCGCCGCGTCGCCGGCGGTCTGCTGGTGCAGAGCGGTGACAATTCCCTGTGGGACGAGGCTGGACTCAAGACCGTCAGCAAGCGGGCACCCTCCGACGAGGAGATGGCCGCCCTGCGCTTCGCCTGGGTGGTGGCCAAGCACACCAAGAGCAACGCCATCATCCTGGCCCAGCCGGGGATGGCCGTGGGGGTGGGCGCCGGGCAGATGAGCCGCGTCGATGCCTTCTACATCGCCTGCCGAAAGGCCGCCGGCAGGGAGAAGGGCGCGGTGCTGGCCTCCGATGCCTTCTTCCCCTACCCGGACGTCGTGGAGGCGGCAGCTGAGGCCGGAGTTACGGCCATCGTCCAGCCCGGCGGCGCGATGCGTGACGAGCTTTCCGTCCAGGCGGCAGACGAACACGGCTTGGCCATGGTCTTCACAGGACAACGGCACTTCCGCCACTGAGGCCCTGGCCGGGCTCGGCACCTTGAGGAGTGGCGGTGTCGTGCGCGTGAAGGTCTGTGGTATCACCAACGCGAACGATGCCCTGGCGGCAGCGGAGGCGGGGGCCGATGCCCTCGGCTTCGTCTTTGCTGAGAGTCCCCGCCGGGTCTCGGTCGAGGTGGCCCGCGCGGTCATCGCCGAGCTTCCGCCCTACGTGACCCCGGTCGGCGTGTTCGTCGATGAGAGTCCGGAGACGGTTCTCCGGGTGGTGGCAGAGGCCGGGCTGGGGGCAGTGCAACTGCACGGTGAGGAACCGCCGGAGGTGGTGGCGGAGCTGGTTCCCATCGCTTGTATCAAGGGCTTTCGTGTTCGTGGTCCCGGCGACCTGAAGGGGATGGTCCGCTACCGCGTGCAGGGCTACCTCGTGGACGCCTTTGTGCCAGGTCAGGCTGGCGGCACGGGGAAGACCGTGGACTGGACCTGGTTCGACGGCTTTGAGCCCCCAGGGCCGCTCATTCTCTCCGGAGGCCTGACGCCGGAGAACGTGGGCGAGGCTGTCCGGCGGGTTCGACCGTACGCGGTGGACGTCTCCAGCGGCGTGGAGTGTGAGCCCGGCCGCAAGGACCACGAACGGGTGAGGCTGTTTGTCGAACGAGCGCGAGAGGCCCTTGGCTGAGGGGACGACCGCACTGACGAGTTGGGAAAGGAGCTGGTGGTGGAGTGTGACATTGGGGACGTGGGGTTGGCGGAGGAGGGGAAGCGGCGGATCGAGTGGGCAGACCGGGATATGCCGGTGCTCCAGTTGGTGCGGGAGCGCTTCGGGAAGGAGGAGCCCCTGGCGGGCCTGAAGATGTCGGCCTGTCTGCACGTGACCGCGGAGACGGCCAACCTCTGTCGGGCGCTGGTCGCCGGCGGTGCGGACCTGGTGCTCTGTGCCAGCAACCCGCTCTCCACCCAGGACGACGTGGCCGCCAGCCTGGTGAGGGACTATGGCGTGCCCGTCTTCGCCATCAAGGGCGAGGACAACGCCACCTACTACAAGCACATCGACGCGGCCATCGCCCACGGTCCGGTTATCACCATGGACGACGGTGCCGACCTGGTCAGTACCATCCACCGGGAGCACGACGAGCTTGCCACTGAGGTGATAGGGAGCATGGAGGAGACCACCACGGGGGTGATCCGCCTGCGGGCGATGGAGCGGGACGGTGCGTTGAAGTTCCCGGTGGTGGCGGTGAACGACGCCGACACCAAGCACCTCTTCGACAACCGTTACGGGACGGGTCAATCGACGATAGACGGTCTGATCCGGGCCACCGACGTGCTCTTGGCGGGCAAGAAGGTGGTGGTGGCGGGTTACGGGTGGTGTGGTCGGGGTGTGGCCTCGCGGGCCCGTGGTGCGGGGGCGACGGTGATAGTGACGGAGGTGGACCCGCTGCGGGCCCTGGAGGCGACGATGGACGGCTTCTGGGTGATGCCCATGGCCGAGGCGGCCCGTGTGGGGGACCTCTTTGTGACGCTGACGGGGAACACGAGCGTGCTTCGTCGGGAGCATTTTGAGGTGATGCAGGACGGTGCGGTGGTGGCCAACTCGGGTCACTTCAACGTGGAGATAGACATACCGGAGCTGGAGGAGCTGGCGGCGGAGGTGAACCGTGGTGTGCGTCGTTTCGTGGACGAGTACGTGTTGGGGGACGGTCGGCGGATACACCTGTTGGGTGAGGGCAGGCTGATCAACCTGGCGGCGGCGGAGGGTCACCCGGCCAGCGTGATGGACATGAGCTTTGCGGTGCAGGCCTTGACGGCGGAGTACGTGTCGGAGAACCGGGGGAAGCTGGAGGCCCGGGTCTACCCGGTCCCCAAGGAGATAGACGAGTGGGTGGCCGCACTCAAGCTGCAGACCATGAACGTCCACATCGACACCCTCACCCCCGAGCAGGAGGAGTACCTCCGGTCCTGGGAGTCGGGCAC
>CAZIBA010000014.1:0-12297 GCA_964536795.1 uncultured Planctomycetota bacterium
GGGTGAGGGTTCGGTAGTCCCCGACCTACCCCCTCACCCAGCCTCTCCCCCGGAGAGGGAGAGGGGTTCCGTTAGACGCTCCTAATGTTGTGTGGGTCCACGGACTGACCAGAAGGGACTGTCCGTGCTCCCCTACAACCTGCCGATGGGGTCCTCGACGGTGATCCACACCGGGCTCGTCCAGGCCATCCCCGGCCACTCCAGGGGCTGCTGGGTAACCCGGGCGTAGTAGACGGAGTTCCCGGCGAAGTCGTCTTCTATCTCGTAGCAGGCGTCCAACGACTCGGGCCGGGGAGCTTCGGAGAGAACGGGGACGAAGGAATCGTCCACCCCGAAGCGGTAGCGCAGCACCTCCACCCGCAGAAGCAGCTCCGTCCCCCACGCCTCAAGCCTGATGGTGAGCCTGGCACCCCTAAGCCTCTGCTCGGAGCAGCCCATGGGCACCCCGTCCACCGAGAAGTCCACCAGGATGCGCTCGCCCGTGGTGGCGTAGCACCGCCGCTGCCGCAGGGCGTCGAAGATGCCTTCCCGGGTAAGCTCCTCAGCCCAGACCGCCGCGATGCCCCCGTGCCTGCGCCCCCCCTGGCCGGAGTGCTCGTCAGAGGACGCGATGACCCCGAGTCGTCTCCCGCTTTTCCAATAATCCTGAGCGTAGTAGGGCCCAGGCACCGAGGTGTTCGACCGACGCTCCGGGTTGCGCATCCGGTTGAACTCGTAAGCCAGAATGTGCTGCGGGTCGTAGAGCTCGCTCTGGCCGTGGTGGGAGTAGATTTCCATCACCGGCCGCAGCCCGCCGTCGTCGCAGGCGTCGAAGTCAACGGCTGCTCCTATGCCCTGCGTGGGTCCCCCACCCCAGGCGATGCCCGTGTGGTGTGGCACCAGCATGGCCACCGACGGGTCGTCTGGAAGGGGCGTGTCCACCCCCGGCTTGACGGCGCAGGTGAGGAGGTCCTCGATCCTTCGGAAGTAGATGTTGTGGTGGCCGGTCCAGCCGGCCGGGTTGCGCTCGTCTCCCGGCACCGTGACGAACCTGCCCGGCTCGTAGGCTTCCTCCAGCCACTGGAGCGTCTGCCCGTAGCCCAGATCGCCCATGCTGTCACAGTGGTCGGCGGCACCGGCGAAGTCCAGGCCGGCCACGTCCCGAGCGTATCTGTACGGGCCCGTGCCCATGCCGTCGCTGGAGACCTTGGTGTGGATGTGGATGTCCCCCCAGTAGGGGCCTCGGCACCCCTCCCCCACCCGGACCGCATTGGACACAACGTCTCCCATCCGGAACCGGTACACGCCCTCCTCCCGCAAGGTCACGGGGACCCGGAGGTCCCCGGTGAAGCTCAGTCCGTCCGCCATTACCGGGCCATCATTCAAACCGAGCGTTTCGTTGTCGTATCGGGTGCAGGAGCAGTTCTCGAACTCGTCGAGGGACACCACCAGCACGTCGAACGCCTGGCCAGGCTCCACCCCCGAAGGCACGATGATGCGCAGACACTGGGCCGGCCCGGGTGTCACGGTCAGCGTCGGCTCGCACTCGGGGGCTTCACCCCCTACGCGCAGCCAGACCGCATCGGTCTCGGCCACGTAGGGAGCGTACGTGTTGGCGTAGAGGATGCGGATGGGCGTGGCCGGCGGCACGGAGCCTTCGGTCACCGTACCCGTGATGAGCCGGCCGTGCCTTCCCGGCCGGTCGGGCATGAAGAGATGGCGTGGCCGGATCTCAAGGCCGAAGTGCGCGTCGGAGTCCGGCGCGGACACGAGGACGTAGTGCTCGCCTTCCGGGTTGACGGTCTGGAACTCCCTGGTGAAACTCGGCCCACTGACCAGCGACCAGGAGTTGGGGAACTGCACCTGGACCGTGTCGCCCGCCTTCAGTGCTCGCTCTGACCGGGCGATGATTTCGACGCTGCACTGCTCCCGGACCCCGAAGGTGTCCCGCGTGACCTCTGCCGTGACGCTCATCAGCCACTCTCCCATTGCTGTGCACGATCTCTGACAGACCGGTCAAGCCAGAAGCTTCAGCATAGGCAACATTCCGCCAAGCGCAATGCCTTGACGCCTTGAAGCCCGGGGCTCTTCCGGTCATAATGGCCGCTCACGAGACGACCGTGCAAAGGCAAAAGGGGCAGCAGCATGGCTGCGGAGCTGATCGGTCTGGGCTTGGCCACGCTGGACCACCTGATGGTGGTGGACAGCTTCGCGACGTCCGTGGCCCGGGCCAAGGTCACGGCCTTCGATATCCAGGGAGGCGGGCTGACCGCCACGGCCCTGGTGGCCGCGGCCCGCTTGGGTCTGGCGGTCGAGCTCTGGGGAGCCGTGGGCAGCGACCGTCTGGGCGACTGGATCGTCGCCGGCCTGGAGTCCGAAGGGGTCGGGCTCCACGGTCTGCGCCGGTTCGACGGCTTCGAGGGCCCCCTGGTGTTGGTCTTCGTGGACGGCGAGACGGGCGAGCGGCGCTTTCAACTGGGGCGCTGGATCAAGGGAGACGGGCCCGCCCCCCTGGAGCTGGAACGCCTGGACTCGGCGGCCTGTCTGCTGGTGGACGGCATGTGGGCCGAAGCATCCCGGGAGGCGGCACGGTATGCGTCGGAGCGAAGCATCCCGGTGGTGGCTGACCTGGGGGGTGTCGAGGGTAAGCAGCGGGCCATCGTCGAGCACGTCGACTACCTCATCACCAATGAGGCCTGCGCCCGACGACTGGCCGGGGGCGACGACCCGGAGAAAGCGTGCCGGCTCATCCGGGAGATGGGTCCGGGGGTGGTGGTGGTGACGCGGGGCGACCGGGGGTGCGTCTACGTCGACGCATCAGGTGCGCAGACGCAGCCCGCCTTCCCGGTGGACGTGGTGGACACCACGGGAGCGGGCGACTGTTTCCACGGCGCCTTCTGCGTGGGCGTCGTTCGGGGGTGGGAATTGGCGCGGACCATCGAGTTCGCCTCGGCCGCCTCAGCGCTCAAGTGCCGGACGTTGGGCGGGCGCGCCGGCCTGCCCCGGTTGGACGAAGTGGAGGCGTTCCTGAAGGAGAGACACTCGTGATACGAACACCCGTAAAGCTCGGCTTTGCCCCCACCCGGCGGACCATCTTCGACCGGGCCGAGGCCAAACGCTACAAAGACCTGATCGAGGAGAAGCTGCGTACCTGGGACGTCGACTACACCAACCTTGACTTCCTCAACGAGGAGGGGCTCCTGTTCGACATCGCCGACGCTCCGGCGGTGGCCCGACGCTTCCGGTCCGAGGACGTGGACGCGGTCTTCGTCCCCCACTGCAACTTCGGCACCGAGGACGCCACGGCCAAGCTCTGCCGGCTCGTCGGGAAGCCCGTGCTCCTCTGGGGACCTCGCGACGAGGGACCGGATGCTGAGGGCAAACGAAAGCGCGACAGTCAGTGCGGACTCTTCGCCACGAGCAAGGACCTCCGCCGGTTCGCCGTGCCCTTCACGTACCTGCCGAACTCCTGGGTTGACAGCCCCCAGTTCGAGCGCGGACTGAAGAGCTTCCTGCGAGCCGTGGCGGCCCAGAAGTCCCTGCTCGGCGCGCGCATCGGCCAGGTGGGCTCCCGCCCCAAGCCTTTCTGGTCGGTCATCTTCAACGAGGGGGAGCTTCTGGAGAAGTTCGGTGTGGAAGTCGTACCGGCCAGCCTGATGCAGGTGGACCGAGGCGTCAAAGAGATTCTGGAGCAGAACCCGGACGAGCTCGGGGCACTCGTCGCAGACCTCCGGTCCCGCATCAGCTTCCCGAACCAGGACGACCAGTCCGTTGCCCGCCAGGCCGCCCTCATGCTGTGGGAGCAGCGCTGGGCTCAGGCCGAAGGTCTCTCAGCCATCGCCCTACAGTGCTGGCCGGGGCTGCCGGGGGCCCTGGGGCACTGGTCCTGCTTCGCCGGGGGCGAACTCACCGGTCAGGGGATCCCCGTCGCCTGTGAGACCGACCTCCACGCTACTCTGGCCGCGCTGATGATGCAGGCTGCTGCGGGCTCACCCACCTTCTGCGCCGACCTGACCATCCGTCATCCGGAGAACGACAACGCCGAGCTCCTCTGGCACTGCGGCCCCTTCCCGTCGGTGCTGGCGGCCGAGGGCGAGGAGAAGCGGGTGATCGGCTACGATGACCCCGAGAACAAGCACTCCGGCCTGGGCCAGTGGCGCATCCGGGGCGGTCCCGTCACCATCGGCAGGCTCGACGGCGACGGGGGGGAATACTCCATGTTCCTGGGCCAGGCCAAGGGCACCGCGGGTCCCTACACCCGCGGGACCTACCTCTGGATTGAGGTCGGCGACTGGCTCCGCTGGGAAGAGGCTTTCATCTACGGACCCTACATCCACCACGTCGTGGGGGTGCACGGCCACGTGGCCCCCATTCTGTACGAGGCCTGCAAGTACGTCCCGGGCCTCCGTCCCGACCCCGTGGAGCCCGATGAAGAGGTCCTGCGGGCCTACTGGCGGAACCCGACACCGTAAGGAGAACCGGTGGCTGCGACGGTGCCTTCCCTCGTCCCCATGCTCGACGTCTTCCAGGTGGCCGACGGCCGGCAGTGCTGCGTGCCCGCCTTCGACGCGGGGGCCGGACGGCCGGAGTTCGTCCAGGCCGTGCTCGAAGTCTGCCGGGAGCAGGACTCGGTGGCGCTCTTCATCTGCTGGGCCGGGGCGGCCAGGCACTTCGGCTTCCGGGCCATCGCAGCTCTGGTGAGCGCCTTGGCCGAGGAAGCCGGCGTCCCCACGGCCCTCCAACTGGACCACGCCCGGAACGAACCCGACGTCCGCGCCGCTGTTGAAGCCGGCTTCACGTCGGTCATGTTCGACTGCTCAGGGGAGAGCTTTGAGGAAAACGTCAGCCGGACGCGGGACATCGTCGCCTACGCCCACGGGGAAAGGGTCTCGGTCGAAGCGGCCTTCGGCGCCATCGGTCGGGAGGGCTCGGGCGGCGGCCACCGTGAACTCACCGACCCGGAACTGGCTGCCCGCTTCGTCGAGGAGACGGGGGTGGACGTGCTCGCCCCTTCGGTGGGCAACGTGCACGGCTGCCGCGGGCACACCGTGCCGCTTGATTGGGACCTGGTTCGGAAGCTGGGGGATCGGGTGGGGGTGCCTATGGCTTTGCACGGCGGCTCCGGCGTCGCCATGGAAGACGCCCGGCGGGCCGGCACCTTCGGGTTCCGTAAGCTCAACCTGGCCACCAAGCTCCACGTCGCCTACGACCAAGCGGTGCGTGCCCACCTCCGTGACAACCCCGAGGACGGCTGGCATCGCTGGTCGGCCGCTGGCCGGGAAGCTATCAAGGCAATCGCCCAGCAGTACGTCACCGAACTTCAGCTCCAGAGCACCGCTACCGAACTCCGCAAGCTGACATAGCCCCGAGACGAAGCGAGAAGATCGCAAGCCACCTGGCGCCAGCGCCGGATCGAGGCAACGGCCAGGTAGCGACCGCATCGCCGTTGCCGTACGTCTCCCCCTTCTCCTGTTCCCGTTTCCCTGAGTCCGTCGCTACGGGTGAGTCCTGAGGTGCTTGTCAAAGAACTCCCTGACGACCTGAAGGTTCTCAGGGGTGACGAACTCGGGCCCGCCGTGGCCCGCTCCCTCAAGCGGAAGGTACGTCGCCTCGACGCCCGCTTTCTTGAGTCTCTCGTACAGTATCTCGCTTTGGTTGATGGGGACGACCATGTCCTGGTCGCCGTGCATGATGAGGAAGGGCGGGTCGTCTCCGGTGACGTACGTGGTGGGGCTGGCTCGCAGGGCAGCGGGCCTGTTCTCCGGGATGGCTCCGCCGATGAGCTTCGCCTCGGGCGAGTCGGGGGCATTGTGCTTCAAGTTGCTGGGGGCGTCAGCGATGGTGAGGAAGTCGCTGGGGCCGTACCAGTCGCACACGGCCTGAACCCGGCTGGAGTACTCACGGTTGCCCCCGACGTCACCTTCCAGCTCTCTCTCGTCGCCCGTGGTGCCCAGCAGGGCCACGAGATGGCCGCCCGCCGAACTCCCCCAGACGCCGATGTGGTCCGCGTCCAAGCCATACTCCTCGGCGTGCGCGCGGAGCCAGCGGATGGCGGCCTTGCAGTCGTGGATCTGGGCCGGGAAGGTGGCCTCGTGGCTCAGGCGGTAGCTGATGCTGGCGCTCGCGTAGCCCTGCCTCAGCAGTCCGACGGCCTGGGTGCTGCTCTTGTCCCCCCCGCTCCAGGCACCCCCGTGCACCCAGACCACCAATGGCAGGGGGCCCTTCGCCTGCTCGGGAAGAAACAGGTCAAGCAGAAGTCGCTTCTCACCAACACGAGCGTACTCAATGTCGCGAAGCATTCGTACTCCTTCCGGCGGCTGGAACTGGCGCCGTGGCCCCGGCCGACGCTCCCCTTCCTCCCTGGGCTGGCCCCAGGCCGGTAACGCCAAGGCCAAAGCCACAACGGCGCTGACCGTCAGCCTGGAAACTCCTCGCCTCATCGTGACACCTCCTCGCTGCTCTGCCAACTGCAAACAGCCAACCACCTCTGGATGGTAGGTCGGCGACCTCTCCCGGTCAAGACAGGGGCCTCGCGGTAAGTATTCAAGGAACTGTGGGAGAAGAATTCCTTGGAGTTTCTGGTTTTTTGCCTTGACACTCTGAGACTATACGATACTATTAGGATGATTTGATACTTACGATGACGGCCTCAGCGGGCTGAGCGAAGGAGCGGCGGATGGGTTCGGAGGGTGTTGCGAGCGTCGCGGAGGAGCGCTGGTACTCGGTTCGGGAGGCCGGTGAGTACCTGGAGGTGAGTCGTCCGACCATCTTCCGCTGGATGAAGGATGGTCTGCTGTCCTTCTACAAGGTGGGCGGGTCCACCCGTTTCACGAAAGAGGGTCTGGACGCGGTCATTGAGAAGACCACGGGCCAGAAGGAAGCAGAGGCGGTGGCCGGCCGGTGTGCAGCGTGCGGTCACAGCATGTTGCTGGAGGGGGACCTCCGGGGTACGGGCAAGCTGTACTTCCGTCCGGAGAAGACCAGGTTCTGGGTGTTCCGGGAGTCGCTGGTGCCCACCCGGGCGCGTGTGTGCCCGGCCTGCGGGTACATCCAGTTGCACGCTGACACCGAGAAGCTCAAGCAACTGACGCCCGGCAGGGAGGAGGGAGAAGATTAGCCCGTCCCGGTCAGCCCAGTTCCGAACGAAGCCCCTTCCAGCGCCGACGCGCCCCGGCTGGCCGGGCAGAGGGAGTTCGTGCATGTACCGCCGATTTGGCCTGGTCCTGATGGTGAACCACGCCTGCAACCTGCGCTGCACCTACTGCTATACGGGAGACAAGTTCAATCGTGCTATGCCCGAGGCCTTCGGTCGGAAGGCCATCGACCGGGCAATCGCTTCCCAGGGGAGCAGGGGGACACTGGAGCTTGGGTTCTTCGGCGGGGAGCCCCTATTGGAGTCGGGGCTGATCTGCGCGCTGCTCGACTATGCGCGGGATCGGACCCAGGTCTCCGGTGTCCCCCTCTCAGTGGGTCTCACCACCAACGGCACGGTGACCAGCGAGCCGGCCTGGGCCTTGATGAGCGACCCGGACGACAGCCTGGCCAACAGCCACGACGGCCTGCCCGAGGTCCACGACAGGCACCGACGCTACACCGACGGCCGGGGCAGCTCCAGCGTCGTCCTCGGCACCATCAGCAGGCTGCTGGACGCGGGCAGGGACTTGAGCGTGGTGATGGTGGTTCGTCCGGACACGGTGGCCCTGCTGCCTGAGGGGTTGGCGTTCCTTCAGGAGGTGGGTGTCAGCCACGTCCAGCCCGCCCTTGACCTGTGGGCCCACTGGAACGAGGAGGACGTGGCCCGGTTGGAGGGCGCCATCATCCGGGCCGTCCGGGTCTGGCGGGACGGACTGCCCCACCTTACCGTCACTTGGTTCGACGAGAAAGCCGGGCTCATCACGGGCGTCCCTATGCCGCCCACAGCCCGTTGCAGTTTCGGGGCCGGGGAGGTCGCAGTTGCACCCTCCGGGTATCTCTATCCATGCGAGCGACTTATAGGCGAGGATACCTCCATCACCCCTCTGCGCCTCCCCGGTCACGTCCTTGACGGTGAAGATTTCCTGGGGCTTCCGTCCGCCCCCTGCCGAAGCCATCCCGCCTGCGGGCAGTGCACCATCGCCCCCTTCTGCAACACCACCTGCCGATGCAGCAACTTCGTGCGCACCGGGGACGTCACCCAACCCGACGGACTCCTCTGCACCTTCAACCGTGTCGTCTTCCGAGAGACGGCCAAGGTCCTCCACGAGCTTGCTCACCCCCAACTCCACCAAGCCACCCCCAAACTCTCGGGTGGACTGAAACGAATTGACGTCGAGGAATTGGCCGTCAGTTGAGTCGAGGACGGTCCGATGGGGAAGAGATGGGCCGCGTCGCCGCTGTTGCGCGTCATCGTCCTCCCTCACCTCCTTGCAGCCCTCTACTTCGGCGTGGCCTTGGCGCTCCTTTGCGTCGTGGGCCGGCTGCCCTATTGGCCCGAGCGCATTCATGAGAACTGGTTGCTCGCGAAGGGGCAGCGCGTCGTTATGTACGTCGTGAGCGATCGATTTGATGCTCTGGGCCCCTGGAATCGCCAGGAACACCCGGTCGCGAGCTGGTTGCTGACGGCTCTGCTCGTCGGGACACTGGGAACGTTCCTGTGGCGCTTCCGGCGAGCAGTGCTCGCAGCTCTCAGGCAGCGAACGACCCCGTATCGTTTCATCGAGTGGTCTGTGCCATCGTTTGGCCTCCTTCTCACGGCCTCCGTACTGCTGCTGGTTGTCGTATGTCCGGCTCCCTATCCGGCCCTCTTGCTCATCTGGCCCATCTGGGCCGTCGAGCTGGTCGCTGCCAGGCTCTTCTATTTCGTCGCACCTCTCGGCGTGTTCACCGGCGATCCGTTCGGTCCTTTCCTTAGCGGGGCCAGGCACTACTGGGCATCGCGCGGCGTCCGGATGCTGTTCTACGTTGTGCTTCTGTGGGTCACGTTGTTTGTGTTGGGTCTGCTGGCTTCTCTGCTTTGGTGGCTCATGAGGAAGCTTCTGGTGCTCTACCGGAGCCGTTGGCCCGCTTCTTCACGAGGACTTTGGACGATGCCCCGCAGAGGAGGCGACACGTGAGGGCAAGGCAGGCCCCGCAGCAGACGCAAAAGCACTTTCCAGGAGGGTCCCCGACGCGGGGGCCCCACACGGGTCCGTCTTCCCGGCCAACCGAGGCCGGGAAGTGCACGAGGAGGATGGACGATGCCTGTGGTCACGAGGTCAGACCCCTACGGGTCGCCTGAGCCGGTTAGGGAGGGAGCTGGCGTGTTGAGCACGCTGGCCGTGGTCGTGGCGGGCATACTCTTCGTCATGGTTGCCTGCCCGATGACGAGCACCTCTGGGGCCACGCGGTCGGCCCGCTTGCAGTGGGAGGAGCGAGAGCGCCTGATCGACACTGCTGTCCAGGAGCAGGACACACCGGTGGATGCAGAGCCCGCCGAGGCGGGTTCGTAGCCCGGGCGGTCCGAAGATGGGCGAGACGAAGAGCACCCTCCGTCGCTTCGGAGCTGCCTCTCGATGGGCCCTCAGGAAGGCGGAGCACGTCTTCGCGGCCATCGGGCTAGCGTTCGTCGTCTACAGTGTAGGGTTCGACATATCCGTCGTGACCTCGGGCTCGATGGCCCCCGCGCTCCAGGGCAGCTCCTTTGGGGACGGGGACGTGGTGCTGACGGAGAAGCTGTCCTACTGGTTCCGGAGTCCACGCCGGTGGGAGGTGGTCACCTTACGGAACTCCGAGGGCATTCAGGTGATGAAGCGCGTGGCCGGCCTTCCCGGAGAGAGCATCTCGCTCGCCCACGGCCAGGTCTGCATCAACGGGTCAGCGAAGCCCCGTCCCCCTTCACTGGGGCACCTGCACTACTACGCCTTCGGCGACCTGTATCGGGGGAAGAGGGCGAGCTGTGGGGCCGGCTACTTCGTCCTCGGCGACGACTCCAAGGACTCCCAGGACAGCCGATTCGAAGGCCCCATCGACGGCAAGCAGGTTCGAGGTCGAGCCTGGCTCATCCTCTGGCCGCCTTCGCGCGTCGGCTTCGTCAACCCCTGAGCGTCGGGACGGTACGAGCGACGGCCATCCCGGCAGCCGCCGGTGCTACGTCTCGTTGAACCAGACGTCGACGTGGTGTTCGGGCATGTAGGGCTTGCCCACGACGTCCGGAAGACCGTCGCCGGTCAGGTCGGCCACCTTGGCCTCGTGGGTGGGAATGCCTCGTTCGATGAGGACTTCCTCGAACTCACCGCTCCCCCGGTTGAGGTAGACGAACATCCTGGGTTCGGGGTTCCTGCCCAGACCCATCTCGGCCACGAAGACGTCGGGGAGCCCGTTCCCGTTGAAGTCGGCTATCTCGAAGCTGTGGGGATGGAAGAGGTCATCCCGCAGCACCCTGGGCTCCCACTCAGGGGGCGAGCAGATGGCCAGGCGGCCCGGATGACTCTCCCCTTCGCAGAGAGCGATCTCCAGCCGGCCGTCACCGTCTAAGTCGGCCACGGCCACGCGGGTCTTGACGAAGTCGGTGCAGAAGGACTCAACCTGCCAGGGCTCGCCGACGCCCGCAGGCCGGAAGATGTTGGGGCCGGCGACGATCTCGGCACGGCCGTCGCCGTCGATGTCCACAATCATCAGGCCCTCCACGTCTGGCAGTCCCTCGGCGACGATGTGACAGCACTCCCGGGGCCAGGGCGAGACGCGCGGGTCGGCCGGGATCCGATAGTAGAAGAGCACGCCCGCCTTCTGGCTGAGGGCCACTATCTCGACCAGGCCGTCTCCGTCCACGTCGCCGACGGCCTGGTCGTGGTACTTCTCGAAGCGGTCCTCGATGACCCGAGGCGTCCACGGGTCCCGGGGGTCGGGGGGACACTCGAACCAGTACAGCTCGTGCCCGCCGAGCTGTTGGCCGGCCAGCACGTCGAGCCGGCCGTTGCCGGTGACGTCCAGGACCACGCCCCCGGCCTCCAGGTTCGGCACCGAAGCCATCACGTGTCTGGTCCAGGACGGGTGGGGTCTCCGACCTCTGCGCTCCCCGCCGGGCGAGTCGCTCCGATTCTCGTACCAGAAGAGGGTGACGTCGCCCTCCTTGCCGCCGATGATGATGTCGTTCTGGCCGTTGCCGGTCAGGTCGGCGAGGAGAGTGATGTCGTGGTGCGATCCCGGTGGCTCCGGGTCGATCACTTCGTGTCGGAACTTCAGGGCCTGCGGTACCAGGGCTCTCCCTCGCTTATGGCTGGTGAGTGCTGGTCCCCTGCTGCCTGCGGACGGGACGTCAGTACGGTTCCCAAAGATGCACGTACCTGCTCTCCACCCAGCCGTGGCTGATGATGCCCAGGCGCGCTGTCCCGCCTGGAGCCGAGGGGCCTGGGTTCTGAGGCAAGGGGCTTAAGCCCCTTGTCCACTTCGCGGCCGAGGGGCCGGGCTCGAGTTCGATGATATGCGTTCCGTCGTGGTGTTCGAAGCGGTCGTCGAGACAGTAGCGGTACCACGCTCGTCCCGCGTGGTCTGCCTTCTTGTAGACGTACAGCTTGCTTCGGCTGCGGTAAGGGTAGAGCTTGTCGTGCTCCCCGCAGACGATCTCCACCTCGCCGTCGCCGTCCAGGTCGGCGACGGCTATCGAGTGCGGGCAGCGCACGGTGTCGACCACGTGGGCCTCCCAGGGATCGCTGCGGGGGTCACGGGGGTGCTCGAACCAGGCCACGCGGGTGAAGGGTATCTCCTTCTCCCCCAGTTCCTCTTCGCCGATGACGACGTCCAGCCGACCGTTTCCGTTCACGTCGGCGACCGCGACCCGGGCGGTGCGGAAGCCTTCGCCGAGTTGGTGGGGCGTGAACGTGCCATCGCCCGCGTTCTCCAGCCACCAGTGCCCGGCCACGATGTCGATTCGTCCGCTCCCCGTGAGGTCAACGGCCACGAACTCCTCGCCGTAGGGGACCTCGGCCAATATCCGCTTCGGCCAGGGGCCTCGTGTGGGGTCGTCGGGGACTTCGAACAGCTCCGGGAACCGTCCGCCCGGGCCGTGGTAGCCGGCCACCAGTGCGAGCTTGCCCCCGGGCAGGATGGGCGCCACGACCGTACCGTGAGGCCAGGCACCATCTCCCGTGCCGATGGGATGCTCCTCCCACGCCCCATTGAGCGGATCGACGGGCTTGAGCCACACCAGCTCGCTGGTCAGCGCGCCGTACCAGTTCTTGGCGTCCGGCCGGCGCTTGGTGCCGATGAGCTCTATGCGACCGTCCCCGTCAATGTCACAGGCAGTGTGGACCTGGTAGATGCCGGGAATCTCGAAGCGTTCCCAGGTGGGGTTCCGGTACCAGA
>CAZIBA010000015.1:0-5074 GCA_964536795.1 uncultured Planctomycetota bacterium
CACGGCCGGGCCCTTCGACAAGCTCAGGGTCTGCGACAAGACCGGCCGTGGCACAGCGGCTGGAGGGCCTTGTCCGCAAGCGATCGTGCCGTGGCTTCGTCACCGTTCAAAAACGTGTGGGCAGGGCAGCGTCAAAGGTCTTGCTTCCCGTCGTCTTTCCGAGCACAATGCGGCTTGCCTGGCTGCGTTCGGGCAGCAGGGAGGGTCTTGAGGGGTCTGTCGACGACGAGGTGATTGACAGCTCGTGCTTCGTAGCGAAGCTTCCAGCCTTCGCAGCGGAAACGGCAGCTTCGGCGGAGTAGGCACTTCGCAGAGTAGCAAAGGAGAAGAGTTGAGCGTTGAGCTATTGCCGGTTGACGTGGGTCGGGGTCTCTGGTTGGGGGCGCTGAGGGGGAGTCGGCTTGAAGAGGCCGGCCGCCAAACCGCACTGGTCGTGGGCTTCGCGCTGCTGACGGCCCTGGGAGCGCACGTGCGCATCCCGCTGGTACCGGTGCCCATCACTCTGCAGACCTTCTTCGTGCTCCTGGGGGGCCTGATGTTGGGGGCCCGCCTGGGGTGCGCGGCCCAGCTAACCTACGTGACGGTCGGTGGCCTGGGTGCGCCGATCTTCGCGGGTGGGGCCTCCGGCTTCGCCTACCTGGTGGGACCGACGGGAGGCTACCTAATGGGGTTCGCAGCTGCGGCCTGGTTGGTGGGCGCGTTGGTCCGGGGTGTCGAGCCGGCGAGCCCCGGGGCGTCATGGCGGGTGGCAGCGGTCCTGGCGGCGGGGGCCCTGGCCGTCTACGTCCCCGGCGTTCTCTGGCTCAGCCGAGTGACGGGCATGGGCCTGGGGCGGTCGCTGACGGCCGGGATGCTGCCCTTCCTGCCCGGCGATGCGCTGAAGGTGATGCTGGCGGGGGCATTGTGGCTTCGGCTCGGTCGGCGCTGAGCCGTCCCGTCACAGGGGTTGGGTAGGGTCCGCAGTTCTCCTATGAAGGGCACGACGATGATCGACTGTCACATGCACATCGGCTGGTTCGGCTACGGAGCCAAGAAGGCCGTCGGGCACCTGGACAAGTTGGGTGTGGAGCGGGCCTGGTTGCTGGGCTGGGAGAGCATCGGCACCGGGCGGGAGCCCGCCCGCAAGATTATGACCAACCGACGTACCCACAACGCCCACAAGGAGTTCCCCGACCGCTTTGTGCCCTTCTGCTCGGTGGACCCGCTGAGCCGGGACCCGGAGAAGCAGATGCGCAGGTGGTCCGAGCTGGGCTTCCGTGGCCTGGGCGAGCAGAAGATAAGGCTGCGCATCGACAACCCCGACTCGGTGGCCCTGTACCTGCTGGCCGGTGAGCTGGGCTGGCCCGTGCTCTTTCACATCGACATTTGGCGTCCCGACGCGCCCTTCTGGTACAACCACGACGTCGAAGCCCTGGAGGGCGTGCTCCAGAGTTGCTCCAAGACCACCTTCGTCGGTCACGGGCCGGGGTTCTGGAGGGAGATCTCGGGCGACGCCGACTCGGCCCCCCTGGGTTACCCCTCGGGCAAGGTCACACCGCGCGGCCGCCTAATCAGACTCCTCGACAAGTACCCCAACCTCTACTGCGATCTGTCGGCGCTGTCGGGCCTTAACGCCATCAGCAGAGACCACAAGTTCAGCCTCAGCTTTCTGAAGAAGTACTACAAGCGCATCCTCTACGGAACGGACATGTTCACCACCGACCACATCGACCACCTGCGCTCGCTCGATCTCCCCAAGAAGATCTTCCGCGCCATCACCCGGGAGAACGCGCTCAAGCTTGTTCCTGTCTGAGAAGGGCCCAGCGTGATGACCTCGGTGGCAGCAAGCGCGGAGGGCCGGAAGAAGTTCCTGCGCCGAGCCGCCTTCTTCAGGAACGTCGTCATCGTTTCCTCTCTGCTGGCGAGTATCCTGGACGCAGCTTGGCCTCACGTGGCGTACCTTGTGTACCCCACGGAGGCGACGGAAGCTGCAAAGTCAAGATCCTGGGGTACCACGGGTTACCTTCTTGTGCCTTTGCTGCTCCTTGCCGTCGTTCAGATGCTTCCGGTTCGTGCTTGGCGGTGGGTCGGGCTGGTTGCTTACGTTTTCTCGGGGGTGGCGGCGCTCTTTCTTCTCCTGGGGCTTGGGAGTACCGTTCGTGAAGTCTCCAGCGCAGCGTGGGAGGGATATCTGGTTCCCTCTTTGGTCCTGCTTCCGCTCATGATGCTGGCGGCGTTTGTCGCGATGTTCATATCGTGGTTCTGTCTGGGACGGTATTGCAGGGGGTGGGCTCGGGAGTTCGCGTCTTCGCCGACAGTAGACGCAGCGGGAACGAGCGAGCGGGATTCCGGTTAGAAGGAGGTACAGTGAGCACAGAACGACTTCGTGTCGGATTCATCGGTGCGGGTGGGCACGCCAACCGCGTGCACTATCCCACCCTGGCCCAGATGCCCGAGGTGGACTTAGTGGCGGTGGCCGACCCGGACGAAAAGCGTCGGTCGGCCACGGCCGAGAAGTACGACGTTCCCGGTCGCTACGTCGACCACCGGGAGCTGCTCGAGAAAGCGGCCCTGGACGCTGTGTACGTGTGCCTGCCTCCCGCGCTGGTGAGGGAGGTGGTGCTGGACTGCCTGGCCGCGGGCATCCACACCTTCTGTGAGAAGCCTCTGGGTATGAGCTACGGCGAGGCGGCCGAGATGGCCGAGGCCGCGGAGAAGGCCGGCGTCAAGACGCTCTGCGCCTACAACCGGCGATACTCCACCGTGCTCATCGAGGCCAAGGAGCGGGTCACCGAGCGCGGGCCCATCTCCCAGGTGCTGGCCGAGTTTCACAAGAACATGCTCCGAAGCGGCCCCTACCACGGTATGAGCATCATGGTGGCCGACATCGCCCACGTCGTTGACGCGATGCGCTGGCTGGTCGGGGAAGCGACGGAAGTCGTCCCCTTCGCCGATGAGTTTCGGGCCGATTGGCGGAACGTCTTCACCTCCCTCGTTCGCTTCGACTCCGGAGCAGCAGGCGTGCTCCTGGCCAACCGCGCCTCGGGCTCCCGCTACGAGCGCTTCGAAGTGCACGGACCGGGCATCAGCGCCTACGTGCGCGCGCCCGAGCGTCTGGAGCTCTGGACCGACGGTGAGAAGGAGCCCACCATCGTCGAGTACCCCGAGGCCCGTCAGGCCATCAGTCCGGCCTGGATCGAGCACTACGGCTACGCCCCCGAAAGCCGACACTTCTTCCAGTGCATCCGCGACGACGTCCAGCCCTCCAGCCACTTCGCCGACTCGGCCAGAACCATGCTCCTGGCCGAACGTCTGGAAGGGGTTCGTCCCTGACGCTCGGGACCGCGTGTGTGGCACCCGTCCGCCGGGGAGGTCCGTCGGAATCAGTCGGCCCACGGGGGAGTGAGTATGAGCGGTCAAGACGAGGTCGAGCCCGCCGTCCACACCCAGGGCCTCAGCAAACGCTTCGGCCGGACCTGGGCGGTGCGGGGGGTGAGCTTCACGCTCCCGGACGGGAGTGTCCTCATCCTGGTGGGGCCGAACGGGGCCGGCAAGAGCACCTTGCTGGAGCTGCTGGCAACCCTCCTTCGACCCACCGCCGGCTCGGCCCGCATCTTCGGCCGGGACGTGACCAAGGAGGGCGAGGCCGTCAGACGGTCGCTGGGCGTCCTCACCCACGAGCCTATGCTCTACCCCCAACTCACGGTCGGCGAGAACCTGACCTTCTTCGCTATGCTCCACGGCCTCTCGAAAGCCGAGGCCGGCAGCCGGGTCGCTCGACTCTCAGGCGAGTGGGACCTGGCCAGCGTAGCTGAGGACCCGGTCCGCTCGCTCTCCCACGGCACGGCCAAGCGCGCAGCGCTGGCCCGGGCCGTGCTCCACGAGCCAGCACTGCTCCTCTTGGACGAGCCTTTCTCGGGATTGGACGAGGGAAGCCGGGAGCTGCTCCGGACAGCCCTTCACCGACTGCACGGTGGGGGAACGACCGTGGTGCTGACCGCTCACGACGCCGCGCCCGCGGCCGAACTGGCCGACACGGTGGCCGTCCTCCAAGCGGGCCAACTTCGAGGCTGCGAGGCCCGCGACCGCTGGTCGGCGGACGAGGTTCAGGACTTCTACCATAGGTGCACTGCCTCGCAGGAAGAGAAGGAGCAGTTGTGAGCACGGTCTGGTTGCTGGTGAGGAAGGAGGTGGTGACGGAGCTGCGCACCCGGGCCCTGGCCAGCTCCATGCTGGTGTTCGCCCTGGTGGTGGTCGTGGTGCTGAGTGTGGCCGTGGGACCCGTGGCGCTGTTGCGGTCGGCTGCTGAGCAGGGACGGACGGCAGCCTCGGCCGTTCTCTGGCTGAGCCTCTTCTTCGCAGCCATCCTGGGGCTGGCCCGGAACTTCACCGAGGAAAACGAGTTGGACGGCTTCCGGGGGGTGCTCGTCGCCCCGGTGGGCAGGGAGGCCCTCTACCTGGGCAAGGTCGCATCGCTCACCCTGTTCGTCCTGGCGATGGAAGCCGTCATCCTGCCGACCTTCGTGGTGCTCTACCGTCCGCTGGCTGCGGAGGCGTCGGCGGGGGTGGTGGCGGCCCTTGTGGTCACTGCGGTCCTCGCTACAGTGGGGCTGGTGGCCGTCGGCGTGTTGTTCACGGCCTTGGCCCTCAGGACGGGAGGGCGAGAAGCACTGCTGGCCGGGCTGGTGCTTCCGGTGGTGAGCCCCGTGCTCTTGGGAGCGGTGCGGGTGACCGCAATGGTCTGTGGGGGAGCGGCCGTGGGCGGGTACTGGCGCTGGTGGGCGCTTCTGGGGGGGTTCGACCTCATCTTCCTGGCCCTGGGATGTGTTCTGTTTCAGTTTGTGGTGGAAGAATGAACGAGACGGGAAACAGGATGCGGACCCCGCCTCCGCGCTGGGTGCCGGTGGCGCTGCTGGGCCTGGTGCTCTGGGCGTTAGTGCTCATCTTCCTGGTGGCTCCTGTCGAGGAGACCATGGGCCTGGCCCAGAAGATCTTCTACCTGCATCTACCCTGCGCCCTGTCGGCGTTCCTGGGGTTTTCCATCTGCTTCGTCTGCAGTGTTCGCTACCTGGTGAGCCGGCAGATGCGTCACGAC
>CAZIBA010000015.1:5084-11480 GCA_964536795.1 uncultured Planctomycetota bacterium
CGATCGCCTCGCCCGGGCCGAAATCGCCACCCGTCACGACCGCCTGGCCGCCTCGGCGGTCGAGGTCGGTGTGGTGTTCACGAGTCTGGTGCTGGCCACGGGCAGCATCTGGGCCCGGGCCGCGTGGGGTGCCTGGTGGGTGTGGGACCTCAGGCTGACGACCACGGCGGTGCTCTGGTGCATCTACCTGGGGTACCTGGTGCTCCGGGCCAACGTCAGCGACCCGGATGCCCGGGCCCGGGCCTCGGCCGTGGTGGGCATCGTCGGCTTCGCCGACGTCCCCCTGGTCTACTTCTCCATCCGCTGGTGGCAGACCCTCCATCCGGAACGGGTCGTCTTCGGCTCCGAAGGCTCGGGTCTGGGCGACGTGCGGATGAAACTGGCCCTGGTCTTTTCCACCGTGGCCGTGCTTGCGGTCTTCGCCTGGCTGCTCTACCTGCGCCTGGCCGTGGCCCGCCTGAGAGAGGAGGGGGATGAGTGATGGGAGAGGCCGGCTGGGGCTACGTGGTTGCCGCCTACACCGTCGCCGCGCTGGTGCTCGTCCTCTACGAGCTCAAGCTTCGAAGTGAGCTCGGGGGACCGGGGGTGAAAGACGCCGGAGACGAGAAGGTTCAGGTGTCCTGAGTTCCCTCGTCCGGAGTCTGGGTGGGGGCCGCGCGGTCCTGCCCGAACTTGTGCTCGGTGCCGGCCAGCAGCCTGCTGATGTTTGAGCGGTGGCGAAGGATGACCAGCGCGGCCATCGCCGCAGCGAACACCGTGAGCGCCAGGTCCGCCCCCAGCGGCTCGTCCTCCACGAGTACCAGGGCGATGAGAAAGACGAGGGCCGCCGTCATCGACCCCAGCGAGATGTAGCGCCAGGCCGCCACCATACCCACGAACACACCCAGGGCTACAGCAGCTGGCAGAGGCGCCAGTCCGAAGGCCACCCCACAGCCCGTGGCCACGCCCTTGCCGCCCCGGAACCGCATGAACACCGTGAAGATGTGTCCCAGTATGGCCCCCAATCCGCAGACCACACCGACGGACACGGGGACCTCGCCCGTCCAGAATGCGCTGAACCACGTGGGGAAGAAGAAGGTGGGGACGAATCCCTTGACGATGTCCAGGCCCAGGGCCGTTACGCCGAGGGCATTGCCGGCGGCCCGGCGGACGTTGGTCGCCCCGATGTTGCCGCTGCCCACGGTGCGCACGTCCACCCTGGCCAAGTACTTGGCCAGCAGGAAACCGAAGGGCACCGCTCCCAGAAGGTAGCTGAACACGAAGAGGACGACGTAAGCCATCACCGGTCCCTCCTACGGAGCGACCCCTTGGCCGACGAACCGCGCTCGTTGCCGACGAGTCCGTCATAGCGGGCAGCGACCGAGCGCGCAAGTTGCTTGTCCTCGTCGGTTGGGGGTCGTCCCAGGTAGGCAGCGAAGAAACGCAGCGCGTCCGTTCGCGAATACGAGCCCTTCAGGCCCACAGCAAGAGCCGCCAGCTCCCTGATGACGCCTTCTCGACGGAGACCCTTGCCCCGGCCTCCTCGACTCAGGTCGACGAACAGCGGTCCCGGCCCTCCCTTTGCCTCCCTCACCCACAGCATTTCGGGCGAAAGGACCCCGAAGCGGTAGCGCCCCGCGTGGGCGCGGGCCACCAGCCGACCGAGCTGCCCGGCGAACGCCCGCCGGTCAGCTGTCGCCGGCCCGTCCGCCAGCCACTGAGCCAATGGCTGCGCGCCGGTCACCCCGTCCAGAAGCAAGGCCTCGGCCCCGGGCAGCCACCACCGTCGGGCCTGGGCGAAGGCCACCCAGCGCGGGGTCGGCACCCGAAGTACCTCCAGCTCCCGCAGGTTCCGCCACTCCCGACCGACGGCTCCCAGGTCGGTCCGCCCGGAGGAGAGAGCGGTCAGCACAGCAGCCAGCGGCCCGGGGTAGGCCGACCGCCTGAGCAGCCAGTGACCGCCTTCCCCGGGACGCTCGACGTGCTCGAGGGTCCGGTCCGCCCCGCCGGCGCTGCCGGCAGCCGGGCTCCTGGCCGTCCTCAGGAGCATCCGTGGGTCGAGCAGGCCGGCCCCTTCGAGCTCAGCGCCAGCCGCCTCCCGGAGAACCACCCAGGCCCCGGCCACCCGTCGCAGCAGCACCGGCTCACCCCAGGGACGGACCGACCGGGCAGGGAGCACGCGGGCCCGGGGCTCCACCGCCAGCCGACGGAGCAAGCGTCGAGAGCTGCGCAGTGGCCTCTGGGTGTAGGCGCGCAGGAACCGGAGCCTGTCGGTAAGAGTGAAGAAGAACGGGGCCTGTCGGTCCAGACCGGCCAGGTCGCGCACCCCCAGCCGACGGGCCAACCACCCCCAGGAAACGAACATGCCCCGGGGGTCGTCGATGAGGTAGAACCGGGGACCGTCCTCACCCTCGGCAATGAGGATGTCCCGCCAGCGGAAGTCCCGACTGATGAAGCCCGCTTGGTGCATGGAGCGGGTGAAACGGGCCAGCGCTTCGAGGTACCGGTGCTTCCGCCGAATCCACCCCGGGCTCCGTGGCTGAGAGCAGAAGGACTCGACGAACCGGGCCAGGTCAACCGAGCCTGGGACCTCCTCGCCCACGAGGACTGCGTCGACCAGTGTGCCCCAGCGCCGACGTTCGCCGACGGCAATGGGGCGCGGGGTGGGGATGCCCCGTCGGCGGAGCCGTCTGAGCACCCGCCACTCCCTCAGCGCCCGGCTGGCCCGGAAGAGGTAACCCCGTCTGGGCCAGGGCTCCCGGTAACTCTTGACGTAGAGAGCTACGGCCTGACCCGCTTCTCCGGGCAACTCCAGACGGTAAACGTTGGTCCGCCAACTGTGCCTGACCCGCTCGCCACCAGCACCGGCCAGCAGCGCGTCCAGATCGTCCAGACCGGCCCGGGCCAGCAGTTCCCCGTAACGGGGCTCGATGTGTAACCAGGTGCCCAAGGTCACCCCCACGCCGATGCCCCCTCTTCCTCACGCGCTTGTGGGGGATATTGTGCCTACTGGTCACGGTCTTAGGCAAGGTGAAAGCCCGTCCGCATCAGCAGGACGTGGCCAGCCCACGCCTCGCGTTGCCCGAACAGGGCTTGACCCGGCGCGGTGTCGGACGTAGCCTCTGGGTTCGGTTGTGCTGAGAACGCGGGAGGAGCAGAGGTGGCGGTCGAAGTGCGGGGGCTGAGGGACTGGGACGAGTACGAGCGGATGCTGGAGACGGTGGCCGCCGGCTTCGGCCACGAGGTGGAGGCCGTGCGTCGACGGTTCGAGCGCCATCCGCCTTACAAGCTGCAGGCGACTCGGGTGACCATCGTCGATGGTTTCATTGCCAGCGTGGTGCACGTGCACGAACTCCCCGTGCGCGGACGGGCGGGTGCGGCCTGGCTGATGGCAGGCATCGGCGAAGTCTCCAGCCATCCCGACTACCGTCACAAGGGCTACGCCACCACGGCCATGCGCGACGCCATCGCCTACATGGAGCGCGTGGGCTGCAACTTCTCCATGCTGGGGACCGGCATCGCCCCGTTCTACGAACGGCTGGGTTGGCGGAGCTACCCACGCACCTACCTCACCTTCGACCCGGAGCAGGTGCAACTGCCTGTCCCGAGCGGAGTCGAGGGGCCCGAGGAGCGCTTTCACCCTCTCCCTCTCCCACGGGGAGAGGGCCGGGGTGAGGGCGACATCGAGGTACGGGAAGTGGATTGGGACGCCGACCTCCCCGACCTCAAGCGCATCTACCGGGAGTACAACCGGGACAAGGTGGGCCCGCTCATCCGCAGCGACGAGTACTGGCGGGAAGCGACCTCGCCGCGCCGACGGAGCGGGTCCTCCTGGATTGCCTCGCGTCCGGGCGACCCGGTTGCCTACCTCTGGGGTGCGGCCGAGCTGCGCATCCTGGAGCTGGCCTACCTGGACGGTGAGGAGTACACAGCTCGGGAGCTCCTGCTCCACGCCCTAAGGGTCGCCAGGAAGGAGTCCTTCAAGCGGGTCGTCCTGGACGAGGCCATCTCACCACAGGCTCGCGAGCTTGCCCGGGAGCAGCCCGAGGGCGCCGTCAGCCGATCGGAGAGCGGCAACACGATGCTCCGGCCCGTGGCCGCGGGCTTCCCGGTGGACTTCGCACCCGGGGAGCTCATCTACTACGGGACCGATGGTTTCTGACGGCCCGGTCTTTCGTGCGACCTTGACGCTTGAACCCCTGCGCGCGTTCGGCTACACTGTGTCCCTCGAGGAAAGCAGACGGTAGGGCGAGAGACCGATGGCTGAGCCGAAGTCACAGGCGGAGCAGCTTCCCACCCCGGACGGGCACTTCGGGATGTTTGGCGGGCGGTTCGTCCCCGAAACGCTGCTCCCGGCGTTGGAGCAGCTCGCCCAGGAATACGAGAAGGCCAAGGCCGACCCCGACTTCCAGCGGACCCTGGACGGATATCTGGCCAACTACGCCGGTCGACCCACGCCGCTTTACCTGGCCGACAGGCTCACCCGGGAGTTAGGCGGGGCCCGCATCTACCTCAAGCGCGAGGACCTGCTGCACACCGGGGCCCACAAGATAAACAATACCCTGGGTCAGGCCCTGCTGGCGGTGAGGATGGGGAAGCGCCGACTCATCGCCGAGACCGGGGCCGGTCAGCACGGCGTGGCCACGGCCACCGTGGCCGCCCTCTTCGGCCTGGAGTGCGACGTCTACATGGGCACCGAAGACATCCGTCGACAGCGCTTGAACGTTTTTCGCATGCAACTGCTGGGGACCCGGGTGGTGCCCGTGACCGCGGGCAGCGCCACCCTCAAGGACGCTACCAACGCCGCACTGCGCGACTGGATGGCCAGCGTCGAGCACACCCACTACATCATCGGTTCGGTGGTGGGTCCCCACCCCTTCCCGCAGATGGTGCGCGAGTTCCAGTCGGTCATCGGTCGCGAGTTGCGCGGGCAGCTCGCCCAGCGGGAGGGCCGCCTGCCCGACTGCATCGTGGCCTGCGTGGGTGGGGGCTCCAACTCCATGGGCATCTTCCACGAGTTCCTTGCCGACGAGTCGGTAAGGCTGGTGGGCGTGGAGGCGGGGGGCCGGGGGCTGGAGTCCGGCGAGCACGCGGCCACCCTGGTGAAGGGCTCGCCCGGTGTGCTTCACGGCAGCCTCTCCTACGTCCTTCAGGACGAGGACGGACAGACGGCCGCCGTCCACTCCGTCTCGGCCGGGCTGGACTACCCCGGTGTGGGCCCCGAGCACAGCTACCTCAAGGAAACGGGCCGGGCCGAGTACGTGTCCGTGACCGACGAGGAGGCCCTGGAGGCCTTCCAGACCCTGGCCCGGCTGGAGGGGATGCTGCCGGCGCTGGAGCCCGCTCACGCCCTGGCCCACCTGAAGGTCCTGGTGCCCGAGCTGGCCAAGGACGCCGTGGTGGTGGTCTGTCTGAGCGGCCGGGGAGACAAGGACGTCTTCGAGGTCGCCCGCATCCTGGGTAAGGACATCGAGTGAGGAAGAGGTGAACGTAGGGACGGGTCCTCGGAGCCGTCCGCAGCTCCGCCTGAGCTCGTTCGGGTGGTCGGCCACCAACAACTGAAGACTGTGGGAAGGGCCGAACTGGGTGAGTCGCATCGACGCCTGTTTTGAGACGCTGCGTGCAGAGGGGAGGACGGCCTTCATCCCCTTCCTCACCGCCGGCGACCCGGAGCCCGACACCACGGCTGAGCTGGTCCGGGTCTCGGCCCGGGCCGGAGCCAGCATCGTGGAGCTGGGCTTCCCCTACTCCGACCCCATCGCCGACGGCCCCACCATCCAGAACTCCTACACCCGCACCCTGGCACACGACTTCCACCTGAACGACATCTTCGAGCTGGTCCGCACGGTCCGCAAGGGCAGCGACGTTCCCCTGGCCGGAATGGTCTCCTACAGCCTCATCTATCGCCGGGGGCTGGAGCGCTTCGTGGCCGATGCCGGCGCCAGCGGCCTGGACGGCCTCATCGTGCCCGACCTGCCCGTGGAGGAAGCCGGGCCGCTCACCGAGCTCAGCGCCGGAGTCGGCCTGTCGGTCATCCAGTTGGTCGCGCCCACCACCCCGCCCGGGCGTCGCCGCCTCATCGCCGAGCGGGCCAGCGGGTTCATCTACTGCATCAGCGTGGTGGGGACCACCGGCGCCCGGAGCGAACTCCCCCCCGAGCTGGTCTCCTATCTCGACGACCTCCGTCGGCTCACCGAGAAGCCCCTGGCCGTGGGCTTCGGCATCTCCCGTCCCCAGCAGGCCGTCAGCCTGGCTGCCCACGCCGACGGGGTCATCGTGGGCAGCGCCATCGTCCGCCTGGTGGAGGAGCACCTGGAGGACCCCTCAGCCGCCGTCACCGCTGTCGAGCGCTTCGTGGGGGAGATGGTGGAGGGGTTGACGGGGGTTGGCAAGGACAGTGGCTGAGGGGACCGTGAC
>CAZIBA010000015.1:11490-11941 GCA_964536795.1 uncultured Planctomycetota bacterium
CTGGCTTGCGGTGGCCCCGTTTTTTCAGCTTCCTCTTGGCCTTTCCGGACTCCCTTCCTATAATGCAGGCGAGGCTGATCCTCACCTTGGTCCCAACGGACCTGGTCTGGCGGAGGTGATGGGCGGTGGGCTCGCGGAACAGGCAGGACGGGGTCCGACAGGCTCACCCCGCCCTGAGCTTGTCGAAGGGCGAAGCAGCGCCCCCACGTTCGCCTGGCCTGGTCCTTGCCTCCACCTCCCCCCGCCGACGGGCGCTGCTCACCCAGGCTGGCTTCCGCTTCCGGGTGGTGGACCCCGGTGTGGAGGAGACCGCTTCAGCAGGGCTCGGTCCGGTGGAGACAGCCCTCGAGCACGCCCGCAGAAAGGCGGGGGCCGTCGCCAGGTGCTTCCCCGGTAGCGTGGTCCTGGCCGCCGACACCGTGGTGGCCCTCGACGGCCAACTCATCGGCAA
>CAZIBA010000016.1:0-11670 GCA_964536795.1 uncultured Planctomycetota bacterium
AGAGGTCTGTCGCCTCTTCCGTCACCTGTCTCAGGTTGCGTTGGCACAAGGCCGTCGCTCCCTGGCTTTCGAAGCTGGCGGCCATCAGAGCGCCACAACAGTTCCAGTCGGTCAACTCGACCAGCTCCACGGACAAGGCCCAAGCCACGGCCCGGTTGGCCAGGTCGTACTCGCGGGCGCTGCCCTTGAGCAGGCACCCCGGAAAGTAGCTCAGCTTCAGCTCAGCACTCCTCGTGGCGACGGCTATGCCTGGACCTCCAGGTCGGCCAGGCCCGGCCATCCCTTGACCCGGGCCGCACGAAGCGACAACTTACGCCTCACCAGAAGCACGGCCACCAACCCCAGCCTCTTCCGCCAACCGGGCAGGGCACGACGCAGCCCCCGGAGCAGGCTCAGCTCGTGCACCCGGCCCCGCCCGTCCACCTCATCCCGGAAAAGCTCGTACAGACGGACGATGGGCTCGGCCTCCGGTGCCGACCCCTCCCGGTGGGCCAGGAGCCTAAGCCCCTCGATGGCCCGGGCCACGTCGATGCCCTCGGGGCAGGCCTCGCTGCAACGTCGGCAGTCGGTGCAGAGCCAGGGCGAGGCGTGGGCCAGAAGTTGGCGTCCCGCGCCCCTCCTGGCCTGGATGACGAGGTCGGCGGGGGGCAGGTCCATGGCAAAGGCGACGGGGCACACGTCGGTACAGACGCCGCATTCCGTGCAGCGGGAGAGGTCCACGACCCGCTCTCGGACGAGATCTCGGGCGAGGTTCAGTTCGACGCCGGTCCGGTCGTCCTGGTTCATGGGGTCCACTTCATGGTGGCGGTGGGTTCCAGTGCAAGCAAGGTGGCTCTCCCGGTCGGGGGACCCGGGGTTCACCCCTGGGCCAGCTTCTCGGCGGCCACCACCGTGTTGCGCAGCAGCATGGCCACGGTCATCGGCCCCACCCCACCGGGGACGGGTGTGACGTGACCTGCGGTCTCGCAGGCGGCGTCGAAGTCAACGTCGCCCACGGTCCTCATCTTCTTCCTGCCCTTCTCGTTGAGCACGGGGTTGCCCTCGTCGTCGAGCACGGGAATCCGGTTGATGCCGACGTCGACGACCACGGCCCCCGGCTTGACCATATCGCCGCTGATGAGCCCGGGCTTGCCTACGGCCACGCAGAGTATGTCGGCCTGGCGGGTGTGGGCTGCCAGGTCCGCCGTGCCGATGTGACAGACCGTGACCGTGCAGTAATTGTTGAGCAGCATCAGGGCCAGGGGCTTGCCCACGATGTCGCTGTGTCCCACCACGACGGCGGCGTGTCCGTAGAGCCCGCGCACCAGGCTCCGTCTCTTGATGTCCTCCTCCACCCAGTCCACGATGTCCTTCTTGGGCTCCAGAGGGAGGGCCTTGATGAGTTCGAAGGCCCCCATGGCCGTGCAGGGGCCGATGTCCCAGGCCCCGTAGCTCACCATACCCACGTGCTCGGGGAGGATGCCCTCGACGTCCTTGGTCGGGGCGATGGCCCACTGGGCGGCCCGAGCGCTCAGGACTTCGGGGAGAGGCATCTGCAGGATGATGCCGGTGGTCTGGGGGTCGGCGTTGAGCGATTTGACGTGGTCTTCGAGCTGCTCCTGGGTGGTTTCGGCAGGAAGCTCGTCGAGGGTGTAGGCGATGCCCACCTCCTCACAGGAGCGCTGCTGGCTGCGGATGTAGGCTCGGCTGGCGGGGTTCTCGCCCACCTGGACGGCCTTCAGATGCACGGGGTGTCCCGCCGAGGAGAGCTTCTCTATGCGGCCCTTCAGGTCGGCCTCGATCGCTTCGGCTACCGCCTTGCCGTCGATGAGCTGAGCTGCCATCAGCCACTCCCTTCCTCTGAGTTGGAACGCGTTCGCTGCCGCACCAACCGGCCAAACCTTAAAAGGCGGACCCATCGCCCCACCGTGAAGGTCTGAGCACGGAACCCGCCCGCCCGCATCCTAAACCACGTATTTGTGTAAACGCAAGGCAAAAAAAGGAACACGTCTTGGCTTCTGACCCGCAGGCACAAAACCGACAGACTTGCTCAGAGAAATTCGAAATCCCTGCCGCCAAATGCGCCTCGCGGGGCGGATTCTTTGCCAATTCTCGTTATTTCTGCTCCGGTGCTGCGATAGAGCAGGAAACGCAAGGCATGCGTCGAGGCAGGAGGCGCCGAGGAAGGACGACTCAGCGGTCGCTGAAGTGGACCTGGTAGTCCGTCAGTAGGCTGCCGGTGGCCCGGCGCAGGTCGACCAGGGCGATGTTGAAATCCACAGAGGCTCGGAGCTCGTCGCGTTCGGCCGTGCTGAGCTCGCGTTGGGCTTCGAGGACGTCCAGGGTGGTGGCCGTGCCCAGCAGCAGTTTTTCGTCCTCAGCGTTGAGACGCTTGCCCGCCAGCTCCCAGGCCCAGTGAAAACGGGTGATAAGCTCGTGCTTCGCCCGCACCCGGCGGAGCTGTCGGCGGACCTCCACGACGATGGCGTCCTCGGTGTCCTTCAATTCGAGCAGGGACTGCTGAAGCGCCAGGCGGGCTTCGGTCACAGCGCCCTTGGCCGTCCGCTGCTCCAGGGGAACGGCGAACTCGATGGTAGCGCCGAAATCGTCGAAGAGGAATGACGAGTAGCGGTCGAAGGAGCTATCGAGGCTGCGGCCGGCCCCCTTGCTGCGGTAGAAGAGCGTCAGGTCGAGGGTGGGCAGGAGCTCGTTCCGGGACAGCACCAGGTCTATGCCCAGGTTCTCCATGTCCGTCTTCTGGGCGATGAAGTCAGGACGGTTGGTAAGTGCCTGACAGATGGCCCGTTTGCCGTCCACCGGTTGGTAGTCCTTGGGCGGCTCATCGACGGGGACCACGGTCAGGTCGTCGGTGAGTTCGGAGTCGGGTGGGTTCATGAGTCGGCGGAGGGTGTCCTCGGCGTCGTGGACGGCCGTCTGGGCGTCCAGAATCGACGCCTGACGGGCGGCCACGCTGCTTTCAGCCCGGACGATCTCACTGGGGGCGAGGATCTCGGCCTCCACCCGCTGGCGGTTGCTCTCCAGCAGCTCCTCGGCCAGTTCCAGCGACCGCTCCCGGACGGTCAGGTCACCGTAGGCGAACACCAGACCCCAGTAGGCCCGCTCGACCTCGGCGATGACCTCCATGACGGCCATCTGGAAATCGTAGAGGGAGGCCCGTCGGGAATTGCGGGCGATGCGCACGTCGCTCAGGTTGACGGTCCACCAACCCCCACGAAGCAGCGGCTGGGTCACCTCCAGTCCGACGGCGGCATTCTGGATGCCCGGGGCTGGTGGATTGGCCGTGCGCACGTTGTCGTAGGACAGCTCCACCGTGGCCCCGGTGCTCAACTTCCGGGTGAGGCCGAAGCTCAGGCTGAAGGTGTCGGTCATGCCGGCTGGTTGCTGGGGGGCCCCGCCCACGAAGACGATCGTGGGTGGGCTCTTCTCGCGACGGAGGGTGCTGTCCAGGAAAAAGGTAGTGTCGAAGTCACCCAGTGCCTGCAGTATTTCGGCCTCACGGATGAGCGGGGTGAAGCGTTCCATGCGGATGTCCAGGTTGTGCGCGAGGGCCGTCAGGATGGCCTCCCGGAGGGTTAGCTCCAGGCGACCGCTGGGCTGCGAGGGGACGGTGCCCTGGAGCTCCTCCTGGGCAGTGGCCACAGGCCGGTCGACTGCACCAGCCAGCAGCGCTGCCGCGACCAGCCAGCCGGCCAGGGCCAGGCGGCCCCGGTGACAGCGGGACACCGCTTGCCTGCTCTTTTCCGCAACGTTCATCTTATCGCTTCCGGTATCGCTGCCCGAGATGGGAGTCTGCGGCCCACCGGCTGCCGACGCGCACGGACCAGCAGAGGCGCACCAGCTACAGCTCTTATCGACCCACCGGGGGAAGGAACTTGACGGCCAGCTCAACGGGTGCGGGCAAAAGAGGACGCCGAGACGGCTTCCCGCCACCCCGGCGTGGGCATCATAGAGCCACCGCAAAGGTCCCTGCAGTGTGCTCCTACTCCTCGGGGGCCTCCGATTCAGAGGAGTCCGTTTCCCCTGGCGTCTCCTTCTCGGCAGCGCTTTCTTCGTCTTCGGCGCCGAAGATGTCACTCAGTTTCTCGGCGGCTTCGTCCCCGAACTCGTCGCTGATGGTCTCGGCCGGTTCCCGCTTGGCGGCATCGGCCAGGAGCTGGACGATCTTTCCCGAAGTCTCGTTGGCGTAGAGGCGGACCATGCCGATGGTGGTCCGGTCGTCAAAGATGATGGCCAGCAGGGCCCGGTCGGCAACCAGGGTAAGCTGGATGCTGTCCTTGACCCCCTGGTGGAAAAGGACGGAGAACTCCTCCTCGCCCAGGAGCTTGGCCATCTCCTTGGTGGCAGCGAAGCTGCCGGCCACCAGGGCCGAGATGGACTCGTCGTCGAAGCCGGCGGTGACCCCCCCGCGCTTGGTTATCAGGTGTCCTTCCTTGTCCACCAGCAAGGCGCACCTGGCCTCCGAGAGCTCCAGCAGGCGGTCCAGGATCTGATTGATGCGGTCGATGTCCTCGGAGTAGTAGACCAGCCGGCCACTGCGCAGTTGCTCGTCTTCGGTCATAAGTCATCTCCACCAACAGGCAGTGCTTACCCGCCCTTCAGGACCACGAGCGCTATCACCAAAACGACCAAGATAACAAGAACTCCGGCTATGACAAGTACCATCTTGCTGGAAGACTTCCTGGGTGCGCCCCTGGCCACAGTGATCCGTGGTCCTGCTTTCGGAACCGACACGTCGGCCTCCCGCATCGACGCCCCCACCGGTTCGGCCTTCGTCGGAGCGGGGGCAGCCACCTTCCTCAGGGGTGCGCGGGGAGCCGACCACCGGGAGGGAGGAGGCTGCAGCTCTTGGACCAGCGGGGGGGCGGGTGGAGTCCCTGGCGTCTCCGGCTCGACGGCAGCGGCCACGGGCTGCTCGGGCGCCTGGGCGGCGGGCGCCTTGACGGGCTCGGCGGCGGGTGCCACGGCGGATTGCCTCTGGGCCTGGACAGCGGTCGCGCGTCTGGTTCCTCGCCGGGGGCTCTGCTTGTTGAGCTTATCCAGCACCAGGCCGCTGAGCTTCCGCAGAGTGGGCATGACCCCCTTGCCGGTGATGGCCACGGCCTCGAAGGTAGGCACGTCCAGGCCGTTGAGCTCAGCGTCCATTTTCTCCGTGGGGACGGCGTCGGGGAGGTCGCGTTTGTTGAACTGGAGGACCAGGGGGACGTGGTCGATGTGCAGGCCGTACTCCTTCAGGTTTTCCTTTAGGTTCTCCCAGCTGTCTTTGTTGGCTTCCATCCGCTCGGCGCTGGAGTCGGCCACGAAGACGATACCGTCCACCCCCTCCAGGACGATCTTCCGGGTGGCATTGTAGTATACCTGCCCGGGAACGGTGTAGAGCTGGAACTTGGTCTTCATCCCGGCCACGGTGCCCAGCTCCAGGGGCATGAAGTCGAAGAAGAGGGTGCGGTCACCCTCGGTGGCGATGGAGGTGAGACTACCCCGGCTGCCGCTGGGGGCCTTGTCGTGCACCTGCTGGAGGTTGGTCGTCTTCCCACAGAGCCCGGGACCGTAGTAGACCACCTTGCAGCTTACCTCCCGGGTGGCGAAGTTGATCTGGACCATGTGAACCCCATCCGCTCAGAGGCCCAACCGACCGCGTTTCTTGAGCCGGTAGGAGGCGGCAGCAATGTCCACCATGGTGAGGTCGAGGTTGACACCCGGGTCAGTGACCACGACCAGGAAGGCCACCTCCGCGTCGGCCACCACCATCTTACCGCTACCAGCCTGGATGGTGAAGAGGGAAAACTCCCCGAAGCCCGCCCGGCGGAGCGTGCTCAGGGTGTTGAGAACCAGGGCGCTGGCCATGGCGGCCACGGCGTCTTCATCAAGCTCGGCCGTCAGCTTGGAGGCCACTTGGATCCCGTCCCGGGTCACCACGGCTGAGCCCCGCACACCGACGGACTGGTTCAGTTCTTCCAGGATCTCACGCACGGCTGGTCTCCCCGGCCAGCACGCCGGCCCGCTCCAGGGCCTGGGTCAGCGCCAGGTCGGCCTCCTGTGGACGGAGGGTCTCGGTGAAGTAGCTTACCAGCGACCCGTTCCCGAAGCCCACGACGACGACGGTACCGGCGGGGCCGCTGATGACGGCCCGTCCCAGTCGACCGATGTCCATGTCCAGGCAGGCCCGCTCGCCGGCCTGCACCACCTCGGCAAGGGCCAGAACGTTCTCCTCCGTCAGCTCACCTGAATGAGCCAGGACATCCGCGCCCTCGCTGCCCACCCACACCGCCGCCCGCAGTCCCACCTGTCCCTCCAGGACCAGGGACAACCCGCTTCGGTCGCCCACGTACCGGTCGCGTGTCACGACCTGCTCGGCAGCCCCTTCCAGGTGAGCGGGCCGACCCACCTGCTGCAGGTCCAGGGGAAACTCCCGCCGCCCCGCTACCTGAGCCACCGCCTGCTCGACGACCAGCGACTCCGCAGGTCCGGGCTCGTCCGTGGCAGAGGACAGCCAGCCCCGGGCCTCCTCGTCCCAGGGGTTGTACTCCACGTAGGGCTCCAGCAGCTCCACCGCCTGGGTGTGATGACCCAGCCGGTAGTAGACCTGTCCCAGCAGTCGCCCGGCCGGGTGGTTGGCCGGGTCACCGTCGAGCACCTGACGCAGCTCGGCTACTGCCCGCAGACAGTCCCGAGGCGAGAAGTCGCGCGAGAAACGCTGCAGCCGGGCCGTGGCCGCCAGGAAGAGCAAGGAGCCCTCCTCCGGACAGTGCTCCAGACCCTGGGTAACCACCTCCAGGAGCTTGTTGGTGTCGCCCACACCCAGGTAGATTTCGGCCAGGGCCCGATGTGCGTTGGCATCCTCGGGATGCTCCTCCACCATCTGGAGGAGAAGACGGACCTGACCTTCGAAGTCGGCCCGGCGGAGGTGGGCCATCAGGTTCCGAAGCAGGTCGGCATCCGGGTACAGGGTGCTGGCGTGCTCCAGGCTGCGGAAGGCCTCCTGGGGGTAGCCCTGATCAAAGAGGGTCTGGGCCAGCTCGGCCAAGGTCGTGGGCGAGGGGTTCTCGCGGGCGCGCTTGCGCGCCTTGCGGACGGCCAACTGCTTGCGTACCACGTCGAACAGAGCCACGCTCGCGTGCCTCTCCTTCTGCCTCTGCCCGTGTATGCCCGTCCGTCACGGTCCGGCCGGCCGACGCAACACCTCCCCTGGGCCAGCTGCCCAGGTCACCGGCCCAGGCCGCCTGGTCACGGTCACTACTAATATCGGAACGAGAGCACCACCCACATCACCTTTTTTCCCACTGCTACGGCTCAAAACACCACACCCCACCGCTCGTGGCCACGTACAGCCTCCCCTCCCCCACCCACGGGGGCAGCCCCGCCGCACCCTCCACCTTGGCCTTCCACAGCACCTCGCCGGTCACCCCGTCCAGACAGACCAGGGCACCCCGCCCGCCCCCGACCCACAACCGGTCCCCGGCACCACACAACGAAACCAACCACTCATCTTCGGGGGTTACCCGCCAGCGCACCGCGCCCTCTTCCGCATCCAGACCCACCACCTCGTTCTTCGCCGTTCCGTAGCAGACACTTCCCCCAACCGCCCACACCCCCGTCACCACCCGCTCCGGCGAGCGTCGCCGCCACCGCTCCTCCCCCGCCGCCAGCGAGCAGGCCATCACCTCGTCCTCCAGCGTGACCAGGTAGGCAGTCCCACCAGCCACGGTCACGTCCCTGGCCACCGGGCCGCCGGTCTCCAGCTTCCAACGCAACTCCCCCGTGGCCGCGGCCAGCGCGTACAACTTCCCGTCCAGACTGCCACAGAGGACCAGGTCGCCAGCCACCGTGGGGCTGGCCTCGACGTTGCCACTGGTGGGGAACGTCCAGCGCTCCTCTCCCGTCTGCGCATCGAGGCAGTAGACCTTCTTGTCCAGACCGCCCAGGAAGACCGAACCCCAACTGTCCACGTACCGGGGCGAGCCCCTGAAGGCGTCGCCTGCCGGGAAGCGCCAGCTCTCCTCCCCGGTGGCGGAGTTCAGACCGTAGACCGTGCCGTCGCGCGCGGCCAGAACCAGGACACCCCCCGCCGAGACCGGCGAGGCCGTCACTTGGCTCTCCAGACTCACCTGCCAGAGGTCGCTGCCGTCAGCGGCCCCCAGGGCCCGTACCACCCGGTCCCCTCCCACCACGTAAACGCGCTCGCCGTCGGCGCCCGGCCCCGCGGTAAGCCCGGCCCGCAGCCGGTACTCCCAGTTGGACTGCCGGGGCAGAACCTTCACCACCTCGGCCACCGTGTCGCTCGTTATCGTCGTCTGGAACGCCTCGTGCCCCCGGGTCTCCAAGGAGAGGGAGAAGGCCCGGAAGGGGGGCAGGTGAAGGACCATCGGCGTGCTGCCCTGAACCTGGCCGTCCACCACCACCTCTACGCCCTTGGGCAGCGTGCGCACGGGTACCGGCAGGGCTACGGCCAACTCCTTCACCGCGAAGTCGTAGCGCACGCAAAGGGCCAGGTACTCCCGGCGTGCGCCCTCATAGTCGCCTTGCTGCTCCAGGCTGCGGGCCCGGTCCAGTTGTGCCCGCGCCGCCCCGAGGAGTTGACTGAGGCGCCTGGCCTTGCCCTGATACAGGGCAGAGCTGCCGTCGGCAGGGGCCAGGGCGGCCGCCTCTTCCCAGCGCGCCAGGGCCTCGCTGATCCTCCCCTCCGCCTCCAGGGCCCGGGCCTCCTTGGCCAACTGTTCGGCCCGGCCCGACTGGTCGGCCGGCGGCGCGTCGTCGGGAGGAGAGTCCCCCGGTGAGTTGACGTCGCCGACCGGCGGGACCGGCCCGTCGGGCTCCTCCGGGGAGCTGCGGCCGAACCACCACCAGCCAACGCCTACGACCAGGACGACCGCCGCCACGGCCAGGACAGTCAGCGGGCGGCGCCGGCTGCGGCCCTTGAGCTCGGGACCCAGGGCCTCAAGCTGCTGGCGGGCCGTCGTGTGGTCGGGGTCCAACTGGAGGATGCGCCGATAGACGCCCCGGGCGTAATGGCTTCCCCCGCGGGCGAGGTGAAGTTCGGCGACCCGCTCGTACTGGCGGACGGCCCCCAGAGTCTGATCGGAGGCGGCCAGCATGTCCGCCACCGCCTCGCGCAGCTCGACGTGTTCGGGTGCGACCTGGAGCACTTCGTCGATGACGCTCTTGGCGGCTTCGCAGCCGCCTTGCTGTTCGACCGTGCGGACCAGTGACAGGCACCTCTGGATGGCCTCCGCGGTCTCGCCCTGAACCAGGGCCAGAGAAGTCTCCAGAGCCAGCACCTGCGGAGAATCGGGGCTGAGCTGCTCCATGCGGTCGAGCACGGGCCTGGCTTCGGGGACGCCGCCCCGCCTCAAGTACTCAGAAACCACGGTCCCGTATAGCTCCAATGCCCGTTCCCGCTGACCGGCGACGTCGTAGGCCTTGCCCAGGTCCTTCCGGATGTCCAGGTCGGCCGGCACTTGGGCCAGGGCGCTGCTCAGAAGGTAGATGCCCCGGTCCAGGTTGCCGGCGTCGATGGTCTCCAGGGCCTGTCGATTGAGGTCCTCGGGAGACGTGATCTCCGCTGCGCCCACCTGGTGAAGCTGATAGAGGACGCTGTAGACCTCGAACTTGGGCAGTCTGGCCTGCTGCACGATGTCCTCGGCGGTGTGGCCGCCGTCCAACCAGGGCAGGACCCGGTCACGGGCCACCTCCAGCCCCTCTCCCACTTCAGCTCTAACCCCCTGGACCCGCGCGAATATCTCCTGGCCGGTGCGAACGAGCTCACCGATACGCTCCCACTCGTCCATTCTCCGGGCCGCTTCCATGAGCAGGCTGTTGGGGTCGAACATCAGACTGGTGTAGGAGTGAGTGGGATCGGCCAGCACCTCGGGAGTGGGCTCGTCACGGAAGTAGAAGTTCCCACCTCGCCAGCTCAGCAGGTCGAAGATCTCCTCCTCGATCTGGCTGCGCACCAGGTCCTCGATCTCTTCGTCGGTGATGAGACCCATGTCCCGCACCACCTCGCCCAACCGCTTGCCCGAGTCCTTCTGCTGCTCGAGGGCGAGTTGGAGCTGCTCCTCACTGATCCGGCCGTAGTCCACCAGCAGTTGGCCCAGGGAGCGGGTGCGCTTGTCTCTGTCGAACAGCAGGGTCACTCCGCCCCGGGAGAAATAGATGGACTTCTTACGGACGCCGTCGGAGACCGTGAGGGTGCCTTCTTTGCGTGTAGTCGTGAGGAGCTGAAAAATCTCAGCCAACTCGGTGGCGCTGATTCTGCCTCTGAGGTCCACGCCTGCTATCCAGCCTCATCTTCACCGATCGGCTTACCAGGTAGGCACCAGGGGTGCACGATGGGGACTCCCCCCCTCACCCGTCGGGCGGAATACGCGGGACCGCCAAGAAACACCGAACCACTCAGCCACCCCTCCCCCTTCGCCTCCTCCTGCATACTCCGTAACCTCTGTTCTGTCAAGGCAAAAGGGACTTCCCGACCCCCGGCCCCACCCGTCGCCGGGCGCATTCCTCCACCTCATTATATCCACGAGGCAAGGGGCGAAGCCTTGACAGGCCCCTCGACCGGGCTATACTGGTGAAT
Source organism: uncultured Planctomycetota bacterium (assembly GCA_964536795.1). Taxonomy (GTDB): domain Bacteria; phylum Planctomycetota; class DG-23; order CBDVDV01; family CBDVDV01; genus CAZIBA01. The sequence continues at coordinate 10,574 of CAZIBA010000016.1, forward strand.
GCCAGTGAAGTCCCTAAGTTGGTTGCCTTTTCCGTTGCCTCTGTTCCGCTGGGCAGGTGAGAGATGGCGACGTCCGAGCGTCGTGGTGGTGAGCGTCCGGTCCGCGCGGTGGGTCTGCTTTCGGGCGGACTGGACAGCATGCTCGCGGTTCGTCTGCTCCAGGCGCTGGGAGTGGAGGTGCTCGGGCTCTCCTTCCGAAGCTGCTTCTTCGACACGGCACAGGCCGAGGCGGCAGCCCGGCAGTTGGGCATCCCCCTGCAGGTCATAGACGTGACCGAAGAGCACCTGCGCCTGGTGCGCCAGCCCCCTCACGGTTACGGCAAATGCATGAACCCCTGCATCGACTGCCACACCCTCATGCTCAAGCACGCCGGCCGGCTGATGGAAGAGAAGGGCTACGACTTCGTCTTCACCGGTGAGGTGTTGGGGGAGCGGCCTATGTCACAGAACCGCCAGGCCCTCAAGCTGGTGGCCGAGGAATCGGGCTATGCCGACCGTATCCTCCGACCTCTCAGCGCCAAGCTCCTCTCCCCTACCCGGCCCGAACAGGAGGGGTTGGTGGACCGTGAACAGTTGCTTGACATCCGCGGCCGCTCCCGGAAGCGGCAAATGGAGCTGGCCCGGAGCTGGTGCCTCATCGACTACCCCACACCGGCCGGGGGGTGCAGACTCACGGACCCCAACTTCTCCAAGCGCCTGCGCGACCTTCTCGACCAACCCGTGGACGTGACACCCCGCGACGTTGAACTCCTCAAACTGGGCCGTCACTTCAGACTGTCGGACCGCGTCAAGGTGGTGATGGGCAGGAACCAGCAGGAAAACGAGCGCCTGCTTGCCCTCCAGGAACCCACCGACACCCACCTGGTCGTCATCGGTCCCCCGGGCCCCGACGTTCTCATTCCCGCGGGGGAGGCGATGGCCACTGAACACGTCGAACTGGCCGCCCGACTGACCGTCTCCTATGCTGACGTGCCCGAGGAGGAAATCGCCACCGTCCGGGTCACCAGCAAAGGGAAGAGCCGGGACCTCACCGTCGGAGCCATCCCCCGAAAGGACGCCCACAAGCTCCTCGTCTGAACCGGCCCCAGCTACGGGCA
>CAZIBA010000017.1:0-11653 GCA_964536795.1 uncultured Planctomycetota bacterium
ATGATCCGCGATCCCTTGCCGACGTACAACGGGCCGACGAGAAAGGCGAAATCCCCTTCACCTTCGACACCACGGCGCTGGACGAGGAGCAGCTCCTGACGCTCCGCGCCAACCTCGTCGGCGAGAACGTGAGCACCCAGGCCACTGCCCTGCTGGCCATCCGCGCCTACTCGGCCTCCGTCTCCTCGCTCCGGGACGTCTACCTGGCCGGGGAGCCCTTTGACGTCACCGTGCGCGCCGCCGACGTCGAGGGCAAACCCGTCGGCCGGGAACTCACGCTCAAGGTCCTGAAGCGCGAGTCCGCACCCGACGGCACCTGGGCCGAAGTCCTGGTCTCGGAGAAACCGGTGACCACCGACGAGAAGACGGGCCAGGGCACCGCCTCGGTGACCCTGGAGGAGGGCGGTCACCACATCCTGCGGGCCGAGGGCACCGACCGCTTCGAGAACCCCATCACCGCCCAGGCCAGCGTCTTGGTCTCCGACGCCGAGGACGAGGTCAAGCTCCGCATCCTCACCGACCGCCAGCACTTCAAGGTGGGCGAAGCCCCTACCGTCGTGCTCCACAGTCGATTGCGCCCGGCCCTGGCGCTGCTGACCTTCGAGGGCGAGGAAATCATCAGCTACAAGGTCCTGAAGCTGGCCGAAGGGAAGAACCCCCTCGACGTTCCCGTCGGGCACGAGCACTTCCCCAACTTCGCCCTGGGCGTCGCCGCCATGGTCGGGAACAAGTTCTACACGGCCACCCAGGGCTTCACCGTCGAGCGGGAGCTCAAGGTCACCATCAAGGCCGACAAGGAGTCCTACGCACCCGGTGAGGACGCCTCGGTGGCGATCCTCACCACCGACCAGAACGGTACGCCCGTGGCTGCGGAGCTCTCCCTGGCTTTGGTCGATGAGTCGCTCCTGGGCCTCTTCGCCGACCGCGTGCCCGACGTCCGCCAGTTCTTCGAAGAGGGCGCCCGGCGGGTCGCCGCGATGGCCACGACCACGAGCTGTACCTTCACCTACCGGCCACGCACACGACCCGTCCCCGAGGCCCTCATCTCCGAAGAGGAACGTCTGGAGCGCGATCGCCTCGCGGCCGAGCGTCGTGACCTCGTCAGCGACGAGGCCCGACGGCTGGCTGAAACAGCCCGAGTGAGGTACCGGGCCGCTTACCAGAGAGAGCTCGGACAGTTGGCCGTCGGCTACGACGTGCAGGTGGATAGCGAGTACCGCGGCCCCGAGTTCGACCTTGAAGGCGGAGAAGCCGGTGGCGGCTTCGACTACGCGGGCGTGTCAGAAAGCATCGAGTCTCCTGTTGATGGGAAGGTGCTTTCCCGCAAGCGGGAAGAACTCGCCAGCCGGCGAGGCGGGCGGGCCTCAGTGTCCGTCGGGGGTCGCGTGATCGATATGAACGGCGACGCCCTCTTGCTCACTGACGAAATCACGGAGTTGGCCGCTGCCAAGGCCCCGGCGGGCGGGCCGGCGGCCGTCGTGCGCAAGGTCTTCCCCGAGACCGCCTACTGGAACCCGGCCGTGGTGACCGACAAGGAGGGCAAGGCGGCGCTCACCATCACTATGCCCGCCTCCACCACCCGCTGGCGCTTCGTGGCCCGGGGCACCACCCGGGAGACCCTGGTAGGCCAGCAGACCGCCTCGGTCGTCACCAAGAAGGACTTCTTCGTCGAGCTCAAGCTGCCGGCCGTCTTAGGCGAGGGCGACACGGTCCGCATACCCGCCCGCGTCCACAACCTCACCGACTACGAGGGCCCGGCCGAACTCACCCTCACCCTCGCCGCCGGCGAGAAGAAGACCGTCCTTACGGCCACCGTGAAACTGGACGGCCGGGGCGTGGCCGAGCACGTCTTCGAGGGCTGGGAAGTCCCTGACGTCGAAGAGCTGACGGCCCAACTCACGGCCCGCGCGAGCGGCCGGAGCGACGCCCTCTCCCGCGTCCTTCCCGTGAGGCCCTGGGGTCTGGAGTTCGCCGACTCCCGGAGCGGCCTGGTCTCCGAGCGGGCGACTTTCGAGCTGGCACTCCCCGAAGGGCGGAGTTACAGCCGACGGACCCTCCGCATCCTCATCGACCCCGGCCTGGAGCAGTCGCTGGTGGACCTGGCCCTGGACCGACGGCCGGTCCTACTGGAGCGCTCCTGTCGGCCCGTCCCCACCCAGGCCGACACGGCCAGCCACCTCCTGGGCGTGGTTTCCGTGATGGGATACCTCCAGGCCCTGGACCGCAAGGAGGCGCCCGACTACAAGCTCTTGAGCAGCCGGGCCGAAGGCCTCATCGCCACCCTGGTGGTCACCCAGACCGACACCGGTGGCTGGGCCTGGGCCGGCTCCAGACAGCAGAGCCCCGACCCCTACACCTCCAGCCGCGCCCTCTGGGCCCTGGGACGGGCCCGGGAGCTGGGCCTGGCCGTCCCCGACGACACCCTCGCCAAGGCCACGGCCTACCTCACCCAGGCCTTCAGCCAGGCCGCTCAGAACGACAACGAACTCAAGGCCACGCTGCTCCACGCCCTGGCCGTGGTCGGAGCGGCCGACTTCGGCTACGCCAACCGCCTCTACCGGCTCCGCCAGAGCCTCTCGCCGGCCGCGCTGGCCCACACGGCCCTGGCCCTGGCCCTGCTGGACCGCACCTCCATGGCCGCTGAGGTCCTGGACGTCCTGGAGGGGAAGCGCCAGCCACTGACCGGCGCCGGGCGAGCCGGCCAATCGCGCTGGCCGGTCGACGCGAACCAGGCCTGGATGCGAAGCGACGACGAGATGACGGCCCTGGTGCTGCTGGTCTACCAGCGGGTGAGCCCCCAGGCACCCGCGGCCGGGCAGGCGGCCGAGTACCTGCTCGACCACCAGCCCTGGTCGCCGGCCCGGGCCCGGGGACCGGCCCTGGCCGCCCTGGCCCTCTGGTTCGGGAAGACCAAGCCGGCCACGGCCGACTACAGGCTCACCGTGCTGGTCAACCAGAAAGAGGTCAAGACCCTGACCATGCGAGGGGACGCTGCCGGTGAGGTGGTGGAGGTGCCGACGGAACTCCTGGCCGAGGGCAAGAACCGGGTGGACCTGGTGCTCGCCGGTCGCGGGAAGCCCCACTACCTGGCCCTCCTCACCGGCTTCTCCAAGGACCTCAAGCCCCAGGCCGACGCTGGTCGGCGCTTCCGCGTGCACCACCGTTACTACAAGGCCCCGGCGCCCGAGTACAAGGGCAAGGCCGTACAGGTGGGCTTCCGCATCATCGCCCGCGGTCCCTACAGCTCCTACGTGAACAAGGTCTCACAGCTCCCCGTGGGGAGCGTGACCAACGTGGAGGTCTACGTGGACCGCACCTACTACTCCGACCGGCCCGGGTCCGAGGACGACTACCTCATCGTCCGCGAGCAGCTCCCGGCCGGGACCACCGTCCTGGAGGGCTCGGTGGCCGGCCCCTTCGACTACTACCGGTTGGGCGACGGCGAGCTCACCTTCTACGTGGGCAGCCGACGACACATCGGCGGGCTCAACTACACCCTGGTGGGCTACCTGCCCGGCTCCTACCGGGTGCTGCCCACGGTGGTAGAAAGCGTCTACGCCCGGGGCTCAATGGTCCTGGGCACGGAGGCTTCCCTCACCGTGCTGGACCGAGGCGAGAACTCGGACGACCCCTACAAGCCCACCCCCGACGAGCTCTACAACCTGGGCAAGGCCCACTTCGACGACGGCGGGCTGGCCGAAGCCGAACCCCTGCTGGAGAAGCTCGCAAGCGAGTGGGGGGAGAAGCTGCAGGACAAGGCCTACCGGGAGACGGCCCGCATGCTCCTCTTCACCAGCATCGAGAAGAAGGACGCCAAGCGCATCGTCCGCTACTTCGAGGTGATGAAGGAGAAGTACCCCGACCTGGTCATCCCCTTCGACAAGGTGCTGGCCGTGGCCCAGGCCTACCGGGAGATGGAGGAGTACGAGCGGGCGGTGCTGGTGCTCTCGGGCACCCTGGCCGCCAGCTTCGACAAGGACGTCGCGGTGGCCGGCGTGCTCCAGGAGGAAGGGCAGCTCCTCGCCAGCATCGACCTCGTCCGCCAGCTCTGGCGCTCCTACCCGGACACGCCCACGGTGACCGAGGCCTTCCTCACCCTGGCCGACACCCTCCTCACCACCGCCCCCAAGGTCCAGGAGGTGAGCGAGCTCAAGGAGAAGAAGGTCACCCACGACGACCTGGTCCTGGACGCCATCCGCATCCTGGTGCAGTACCTCACCCTCTACCCGGAAAGCCCGACGGCCGACGATGCCGCTCTCAACCTGCTGACCGCCTACCTGGAGCTGGAGGACTTCCAGTCCACGGCCACGCTGGCCACGGCCCTGGCCGAGCGCTTCGGCGACAGTCCCCTGCTGGACAGCTTCGAATACGTCGAGGCCGTGGCCCGCTGGAACCTGGGCCAGTACGACCAGGCCATCCGCCTGGCCACCAAGGTCGCCGACACCGTCTACACCCTGCCCGACGGCACCCGCAAACCCAGCGACAACAAGGACCTGGCCCTCTACATCGTCGGTCAGATCTGGCACGCCCGTGGCCGACCGGCCCAGGCCATCGAGTTCTACACCAAGGTCAAGGACCACTTCGCCGACGCCGCCGAGGCCATCGACTACTTCCAGCGGAAAGCCCTGGCCCTGGAGGAGGTCACCACCTTCGAGCCCGGCGAAGACGTCTCCCTCACCGTCAAGTACCGCAACATCCCCGACCTGCACCTCTTGATCTACCGGGTGGACCTGATGACCCTCTACCTCACCGAGAAGAACCTCTCCCGCATCACCCAGGTGAAGCTGGCGGGCATCCGCCCGGCCCTGGAACCGATGACCGTGAAGCTCGGCGACGGCAAGGACTACGCCGACGAGGAGAAGTCGGTCCGCCTCAAGCTCAAGGAGAGCGGCGCCTACCTGGTCATCTGCCGGGGCGAGGAGCTGCACACCTCGGGGATGGTCCTGGTGACCCCGCTGGAGCTGGAGGTCCAGGAGGACGCCGAGAGCGGCCGGGCCCGGGTGAACGTCACCGACCGGAAGACCGGTGAGTACCTCGAGGACGTCCACGTCAAGGTCATCGGTTCGGCCAACGCCGACTTCGTCTCCGGCGACACCGACCTCCGGGGCGTCTTTCTCGCCGACGGCCTCCGGGGCTCGGCCACCGTCATCGCCCGGGACAACGACGGACAGTTCGCCTTCTACCGGGGCACCCAGTCGCTGGGCCGGCCCCCCGAGGAGGACAAACGAGTCCAGGCAGAACGCCGGACCGCACAGCAGGCCGACTTCTTCTCCAACGTGTCCGCGTTCAACGATATGCGCCAGCAATCGCGTCTCGAGCAGCAACGCCAGCGCTTCGACCGCGGAGGGCGCAAGGGCGTGCAGGTCGAGCAGATGATGCACTGAGACCGGCCGACCCCGGATCGGTGGCAGGTCCGCTGGCGCGTGACGGAGAGCGGACCGCGCCCGGTTCCCTCTTGCCGACGACCCGGAGCACTGGTATGGTGCCGGCCAGGGACGGGCCGGGAGGGTCGGCAGAAGAGCGTGAAACCGCACCACTACTACCGAAGCTACCGTGCAGCTCAGGAGGACGGCCTACCCGACCGCCCGGAGGAGCAGTTGGGGCTGGAGAAGCTGACGGAGCTGATCGCCCGGTTCGCTCCCGCAGCTCGGCGGGTGCTGGACGTCGGCTGCGGGGCCGGGGTGCTGAGCCATTTCCTTGACCCGGACTCCCACGACCTCTTCGGACTGGAGCTCAGTCAGGAGTTGGCGGCCCGGGCCCTCCGCCGATACCGGGGCGTGGCCGTGGCCGATCTGGAAGAGCCCTGGCCCCTGGCCGATGGCTGCGTGGACGTGGTCGCGGCCCGGGCCGTACTGGAGCACGTCTTCGACTACCACGCCCTGCTCAACGAGGCCAACCGGACCCTCACCGACGGGGGGCTTCTGCTGGTGGAGGTGCCCAACCTGGGCTACTGGCGGGAACTGCGCAAACTCCTGGTCGGCAAGCAGCCCCACTGGGCCCGGGACATGCAGCACGTGCACGTCTGGACCAAGCGGTTCCTTTGCCAGCTCCTCCAGGCCCACGGCTTCACCAGGCTCTCGGTGGAGTGTGACCGCTTGAAGCTGCCCCTGCTGGCGGGCTGGCGCTGGCGGTGGCTGGAGCGGGTCTGGGCCCGCTGGGGGAACACGCTGATAGTCGCCTCTCGCAGGGACAGGCGGGTCCGGGTGGTAGACTTTCGGCTGGCCGGTCTCCACGGGAAGACCAGGCCCGTCGGCTCACGCTGGGTGGAGGTGTTGGACTGAAAGGGAGGGCGCTCCCGCTCAGAGGCACGCGGGGGCCGGGCTCAGTGTTGTAGGGTTCTCTGTGGAGAAGAAGCCAGCACCCCGACCGTAACGATCGAGGTGCTGGCTTACGTGGAAGCGGTGCCCGCACTACATTCGTTCCATTCGGCGATTGCCGAAGCGGCAACCATCCACCTCATTGAACCAGTGCGGGAAAGGAAGGCTCATTTGGCTTCGTTGTACCGCCTGCAATGCGGGCACCGCCAGCTCACCGAGTGTCTCGTCGAATGCACCTCCATTTCTCCACCACAGAACCGACACGTGCGAACAGCAGGGGGTTTCGCGTTGGTGTTCATCGTCTCAACTCCTTGTCGCATCCGTCCAAGTTGCTTGTGTCAGCATAACTTATGAGCAAACCTCGTGCCACTTCGCTCCGGGCCTGAAACGGCGTAAAAACGCCGTTTGCCCGCCCTGGAAGCGCCGTTTTTTGTCAGTCCCGAGCAAAAGAAGCAGTCCTGTTGCCCAACCTCGACACCGCAGGACGACTCCGTCCCCCTCCGGCACGGTCCCGGCCGGCGGCGGGGTGCCCCGTGGGATTTTGGTTGACTTCCCGGTCGGCGAAGTAAAGGATGTGGGAGGTGGAAGAGCTGCTGTCGCAGCGCGTACCCTATCGTCGGGGAGGGAGGAAAGCATGCGTTGGATCGTGGGGTCTTGCTGCGTGGTCGCCGTCGTCGTCAGCCTGGGGTGCCAGGAGCCCCTGCCAGTTGAGCCCCTCGAACTCACGACCGAGCCGGAGGTCTTCGAGGAGGTCGCTCCAGCCCCCGAGTCCGAACCCGCACCCGTCGAGCCCGTCGAGGTGACCGTCCCCAAGGCCGGCGAAACCAGCTACGTGGTTCAGCGCAGAGACACTCTCTACAGCATCGCCCGGAAGCTCTACGGTGAGGACAAGTACTGGAAGCTCATCTACGAAGCCAACCGCGACCGCATCTCCGACCCCAACCTGATCCGCGTGGGAACGGAGCTTCGCATACCTCCCAGGCCGTAGCCCAGACGGCCGACCTCGTCACCCGTAGTAGACCGAAGGGAGCCATCGATGGGACTTATAGGACGCGCCCGGACGGGCCTGCTCCTGCTGGCGCTGCTAACCGGCCTGACCCTCTGGCAGGTGTCGGCCCAGCCGGCAGCCGGGGAGGCCGTGGCCGTGGTCTACGCCGAGCGGGCCATCTCGGGGGAGTTTCGCGGTGACCTGGACGTAGGCGCCCAACTGCTTTCGCTGGATGGCCAGATGCTCTGGGGGGAGGGTGAGCACTCGCTCCCGGTGGCCGACTCCAAGAGGCTCGAGGGCAATCCGGCCGCCGTCTCCGACGGGGCCGGGGGCTGGATCGTCGCCTTCGAGGTGAGCTTCCCGGGCCCCGACCAGGAGGGCGACGTGGACATCTACGCCCAACGCGTCTCGCCCGCCGGCCAGCTCCTCTGGGGTGACCGCCAGAACCCCGTCAGCGTGGCCGCCAGCGCCTGGCGCGAGCGCAACCCGACGATCGTCTGCGACGGTCAGGGTGGGGCCATCGTCATCTTCGAGGAGCACGGCCCCCCCGACACCGAGCACGCCGGTGACATCGACGTGGGCGCCCAGCGCATCTCCCCGGAAGGGAAGCTGCTCTGGTTCGAGGAAGAGAAGTCGGCCATCGTGGCCAGCTCCACACTGCTGGAGCGGGCCCCGGCCGCGGTCGCCGATGGCCGCGGGGGCGTCATCGTCGTCTTTGAGGTCGAGGCCACCAGCGGCGAGGAGGCCGGCGACGTGGACCTTGGCGCCCAGCACCTGGACGCCTCGGGCCAGATGCTCTGGAACGAGGGAGAAAGGTCCGAGATGGTCGCTGCCTCCAAGTGGGGAGAACGTCGCCCCGTCGTCGTCGCCGACGGAGCAGGCGGGGCCATCGTCGCCTTCGAAGAACACGCCCCCCCGGGAAGCGAGTTCGGCGACGACGTCGACGTCGCCAGCCAACGGGTCACCAGCGACGGCCAGACCCTCTGGGGCGAGGACGGCTCCCTCTCGGTGAGCGAAGCCGACGATTTCCTCGAACGGGCCCCGGCCCTCCTCAGTGACGGCAGCGGGGGCGCCTGGATCGTCTTCGAGGGGGAGGCCCGTAAGGGCGAGCACGCCGGTGACAGTGAGGTGCTCGTCCAGCGCGTCTCGGCCGCTGGCAGCCTCCGCTGGAGCGACGGCGCCAAGGGGGTGGCCAGCTCCAAGTGGTCGGAGCGCGCCCCCGTCGTCGTCGGTGACGGCGGCGGGGGCGTCATCGCCGTCTTCGAGGAGCACGCCCCGACCGGGCACGAGCACGCCGGTGACGTCGACGTGGCCGCCCAGCGGCTGTCACCCGAGGGTGAGCGACTCTGGAACCAGGGCACCAAATCAGCCACGGTGTCCAACAGCAGGTCGCTGGAACGGCAGCCCTGGGCCCTGGCCGACGGGGCCGGCGGGGTCGTGATCGTCTTCGAGCTGCGCTCGCGCGACCCCGCAGAAGCGCAGGAGAGCGACGTCTACGCCCAACGGCTCGACGCCTCCGGCCGGATGCTCTGGAACGAGGGCAAGCGCCCCTCTACCGTGGCCGCCTCCGATTGGGACGAGACGGGCCCCCGATTGCCCGCCGGGGAGTAAGCCCGGAAGTGAAGGGCTGGGGAGGAAGCGGATGACCGGTCTGGAACGCATCCTGACCACGCTCCGTCACGAAGAGCCTGATTGCGTTCCCCTCTTCGAGCTCATCATCAACGAGCCCGTCATCCGGGCGCTTTACCCTTCGACGGAGACGAGGGCGGGCGGCGAGGTCTCCTACCTGGACTTCATCGAGCTGGAGGACCAGGACGCCTGCTGCATCTTCGAGAACTTCCGCGTCACCAAGGAGATTGACGCCACCACCTTCGTCGACGAGTGGGGCATCGTCTGGAGGACCAGCGACACCGGCATCCCCTACCCCTTCGGGGGGCCCATCAAGTCGAAGCGCGACCTCGACACCTATCAGCCACCCGACCCCGACGCCGACTTCCGCCTGGACAACCTTCGCCAGGCGGTGAAGCGCTTCAAGGGCGAACGGGCCATCTTCTTCCTGGGGCACGAGAACTTCGAGTTTAGCCATTACCTCTTGGGCGGGATGGACAAGCTCTTCCTGGCCTACCTGGAGGACCCCGAGTTGGTGGACCGGCTCTCGGAGATCATCTGGTCCTACAAGGGAAAGGTCTTAGCCAACGCGGCTGAGGCCGGGGCCGACGCGCTGATGACGGGTGACGACGTGGCCTATCGCTCCGGATCCATAATGTCACCGGAGCACTTCCGCCGATACGTGCTCCCCTACCTCCAGAAGGCCGTCGACGTCGCCCACGAACACAACGTTCCCTTCATCAAGCACACCGACGGCAACCTCTGGCCCATTATGGACGACATCGTGGGCACCGGCCTGGACGGCGTGGACCCCCTCGAACCCATCGCCCATATGGACATCGGCGAGGTCAAAGCCAAGTACGGTGACCGCATCACCCTGGTGGGCAACATCGACTGTGGCGAGCTGCTTCCCCGCGCCTCGGAAGAGGAGGTCGCCGAAGCCGTCAAAGAGACCATCGCCAAGGCCGCGCCCGGCGGGGGCTACATCCTGGCCTCCTCCAACTCCATCCACCCGGCCGTCAAACCCGAAAACTACCGGGCCATGACCCAAGCCGCCCGCACCTTCGGCCACTACCCCCTCGACCCCGACCTCGTCGAGCAATACAAGCATAAGAACTACATGGCGAAGTACCTAGACGCTGAGGGCTAACGACTCATGTTCCGAATCCTCCTCGACACCTGTGTTCTGAACATCTTGTATGATGAGGGAGAGTATATCTTCGACGGGTATGCTGGCCACGGTCGGACCGAGCAGGACCTACACCCAGACCTCCGCGCTTTGCGCGTGATCTTCCGGGTCAACGAGCGAGCAAATTTCGAACTCGTGGTGTCGCCGATCTCAGTAGCGGAAGTGGCCAACGTTCAGGACTTCCCTAATCGTGAAAGGCGCGTGCGATGGCTCCTGGATGTGCTCGACCATTGGCTGGTTATGCTTGATCAGTCGGGTCATCGACAGCGCGAGGGAGGGACCGTCCGCCATCGATTCAAGCTGTCTCCGGAGTTGCAGGCCTTTGAATCACGTGTTATGGCCATCCCGGACTTCCGCCGAGACCCTATTGACAGGCTGCTTCTGGTTCAATACCGCATGGCAGACTGCGACATCTTCCTCACCAAGGATTCCAACACCATACTCCGTCACCGCAAGCGGCTCAGAGCCTTGGGTGTCAGAGTTCTGCGGCCCGCCGAGTTGCTTGGCATCCTGGGGGAGTCTGCCAGCGCCGTTACCTGAGAGGAAGCTGTTACCTGAGAGGAATCTGAAGAGGGCCTCGGCCCGGCATGCTGAAACGTTCTGCGGAGACGCCGCTGAGCCATTGGGGGCACCATGACACACTATGCGATGTACTCGGATGAGAGTGGTGATGCTGGACCTCAAAGCAAAGTCGCTTTCGCGCGAGCAGGTGTTGTGTGCGCTTCTGACGCATACTCAGGACTGGTAGATGAGCTACACGCCTTCAAACAGAGATGGTTCTCGAAGGCAAGAGCCGACCGCACAAAGCTGGTTGCACGGGAGATAGCAGCGGGCAGGGCTCGCATCGATAGGCCTGACGAGTTCGGCGGGTTCATCAGCGAGTTGGACGCTTTGCTGAGACAGCTTGAGTTTACTGTTCAGTGGGTGGTGATAGATGTCCGGCGCATGCGGCTTAAGGAGCTCTTCTTCTCTCTCTCGTTCGTGATGGTCGTGGAGCGGTTCAACTTCTTTCTCGAAAACCGGAAAGCCGACGTTGACTCTGGCGAATTAGTCTTCCATCGGGTTAGCCAGCACCTGGACAAAAAGCAAAGGGGTGGTTCTGGCCGGAAGGTGAGGTCGGAGGATAAGGTTCTATTGGATGAATTGTGGAAGATGCATAACCTGCGCTTGCCTGGCAAGTTGCGCAGGAAACAGACAACCATGCTCACCCCAGAGGTCAGGTTCCTGCCAGCGGAGTATAACGAGGGACTTCAGCTTGCGGACCTTGCAGCTTATGCGATATACCGGGCTTACACGAGCATAGGGAAGCCCGCCCCCAGTAACCACTTCTACGACGCATTCCGCGAGAAAGCGGACCGAGGTCCAAGAGGGCGCTTGAAAGGATGTGGTCTCAAGGTATTCCCCGACGAAGGCATGGCGAACTTCGACCTCAGAGGTTTCTCTAAGAGGAGACTGGCTGAGATTGGACGGCAGAGCTAGACGAGGCAATTGAGGACCCACTTTGCCCGCCACCCAGAGCGAGCTACCCGCTGCCCGAAGAGCGGCCTCTGA
>CAZIBA010000018.1:0-681 GCA_964536795.1 uncultured Planctomycetota bacterium
CCAGCACGTCACTCAGCCCGCCCAGGGGAAGGGAGAAGGCGACCTCATCCACGGCTTCGATGAACTGCCCCCGCTCCATCAGCTCCCACAGTCCGCCCTCGTGGGCGTAGGGTCCGTGGGAATAGATCCCGGCCAGGCGGGCGAAGTCGCCCCCCGCTCGCAGCTTCTCCAGCACCTGGTCGGCCGTCCGCCGAGCTTCTTCCTTCGACTCGTAGTTGTCGTAGCGGATGAGTATCTGGCGGATGCGCACCTTCTTGGGCTGGAAGTATTCCTCCCGGTGCTCGAGGTAGTGTTGACGCACCTCCTCGGCCCGCACCCGGACCAGGGATCGCACCTCGCGCTCCAGCAGCATCTGCACCATCTGCTTGTCGGTCTGCCGACGCTTCTCCTCCTCCACGGTAAGGCCGATCTGGTCGAGACGTTCCTTGAGGTTAACCAGAGAGCCGGCCGCCCCGATCATATCCTTGATGATGCGGTCCACGGTGAGTTGAGCCTGCTGCTTCTCCATCTCGGTGAGCTGCTTCTCGGCCTCGTCCACCAGCAGCGCGCCGTGCACCAGCTCCCAGGTCTGAAGCGTGAGCAGCGTGGCCACCCGCTGCTCCAGTTCAGTCCCCGAGTAGCGCTGGCCTATCTGGGCCAGCGGGAGCGCAGCTGCCTCCAGGACCTGGTGCAGGGTGATGT
>CAZIBA010000018.1:691-11527 GCA_964536795.1 uncultured Planctomycetota bacterium
GGAAGTGGTGCTCGAGGTCGGGGTCGATCACCGCCGTGGGCAGGAGCACTCCGACCAAGGCAAACGTCGCCAGGAGCAAGGGGGCGATCCGTCTCATCGTCATCTCCGGGTCAGCAGGTCACACGTGAAGAGGTCTCAAGTCCCGGCGCCTCCAGCCTTGGGACCCGCTACCTGCTGGTTCGTTGCTCAGTGTACGACGACCGGTTCGGCCTGCAACACATTTCTGAAGAAGCTCACCGTCTCCTCCGGACCCGTGTCACCGGCGAAGGGGTAGATGTGAACGGTGTGGGGGTCCAGGAGCCGGGCGATGCGACCGGCCCGCTCGAAGGCGGCGCCGGCCCGGTGGAAGTCCTGGAAATGGACGATGACGCGGTCCTCGGTCCGCACCAGGGAGGTGATGCCCAACTGGGCGGCCCGTATCCGGAAGGCCTGACGGGCCAGCAGCAGCTCTGCTTCCCGGGGGAGGGGGCCGAAGCGGTCGCGCAGTTCGTAGGCGAGGTCCTCCAGTCCATCCAGCTCGCCAATACGGGAAAGCCGACGGTAGAGGGCCATCTTCTGACCGTCACTGCCGATGTAGCCAGGCGGGAAGCGGGCGGGGAGGCGCAGGTCCACGTAGGCCTCACCGCGCAGGGCTTCAGGCTTGCCCTGGGCCCGGCGGACGGCCCGCTCCAGGAGCTGGCGGAAGAGCTCGTAGCCCACCGCAGCGATGTGGCCCGACTGCTCGGCTCCCAGGATGTTGCCGGCCCCCCGGATCTCCAGGTCCCTGAGGGCGATGCGGAAACCGGCCCCCAACTGGGCGTAGTCCTCGATGGCCCGCAGGCGTCGTCGGGCCGGTTCGGTGAGCACCCGCTGACGAGGCAGGAGGAAGTAGGCGTAGGCCCGGTGCTTGTACCGGCCAACACGGCCGCGGAGCTGGTGGAGGTCGGCCAGGCCGAAGTTGTCGGCTTCGTTGATGATCATGGTGTTGGCATTGGGGATGTCCAGACCGCTCTCGATGATGGTGGTGGCCACCAGTACGTCCACCTTGCGGTCCAGGAAGTCGGCCATCCGCTGCTCCAGCAGGTGCTCCGACATCTGTCCGTGACCGACGGCTATGTGGGCCTCGGGGACCAGTTGGCGGAGCTCCTCGGCCACGGACTCGATGTTCCACACCCGGTTGTGCACAAAAAACACCTGTCCGCCCCGGCTGAGCTCGTGGAGGATGGCGTCCCGGATGCGCCGACGGTGGTAGGGGACGACAGCGGTGCGGATGGCCAAGCGGTCCTGGGGTGGAGTATTGAGCACGGAGACGTCCCGCAGCCCGAGCAGTGACATGTGCAGGGTGCGGGGGATGGGGGTGGCCGTGAGGGTGAGGACGTCCACCGTCCGCCGGAGTCTCTTGAGGTGCTCCTTGTGGGCCACTCCGAAGCGCTGCTCCTCGTCGATGATGACCAGCCCCAGGTCCCTGAAGCGCACGTCCTTCTGGATGAGCCGATGGGTGCCGATGACGATGTCGACGGTTCCGTCGGCCAGCCCCCTTAGGATGTCCCGCTGCTCGGCCCGGGTGCGGAACCGACTGAGCTCGGCCACCCCGACGGGGTAGTCGGCCAGCCGCTCGCCGAAGGTGCGGTGGTGCTGCTGGGCCAGGACGGTGGTGGGGACGAGCACGGCCGTCTGTTTCCCCGCCAGGGCCGCCTTGAAGGCGGCTCGGACGGCCAGCTCCGTCTTCCCGTAGCCCACGTCGCCACAGACCAGCCTGTCCATGGGCCGGGGGGCGGTCATGTCCCGCTTGATGTCGGCCAGGACGGCCAGTTGGTCTTCTGTCTCCTCGTAGGGGAACTCGCCTTCGAACTGCACCTGGAGCTCGTCGTCGGGAGGGTAGATGATGCCCGGTTGGGTGGCCCGCGCGGCCTGCATCTCCAGCAGCTCCGAGGCCAACTCGCTCACGGCCCTGGCCACGGCCGCCTTCCTCCGGGCCCAGGCCGTAGTGCCCAGTCGGCTGAGCTGGGGTCGTCCCTGGAAACCGCCGATGTACTTCTGCACCAGGTCCATGCGGCTGGCCGGGACGTAGAGTCGGCTGCGCCTGGCGAACTCCAGAGTGAGGTACTCCTCCAGTCGGCCTTCGCGCTCCAGCGTTTCCATCCCTCGGAAGCGGGCGATGCCGTGCTCCACGTGGACCACGAAGTTGCCTTCCTCCAACTCCAGCAGGTCCGCCACCGGCTCCCCCGACGTGGCCCGTCGGGCCACCCGTCTCTGGACGTAACGCTGGAAGAGCTCGTGGTGGGGGGCCACGGCCAGGCTCAGGTCGGGCCAAATGAAGCCCCTGCTCAGGCGTCCCTGGGCCAGGTGGAGGCGCCCGCTACTCCGCCAGTCGGACTCCTGTCCGGCGGACCCGTAGGACTGGGAAAGGAGCTCGGCCAGGCGGTTGGCCTCGGCCTGGTTGGTGCAGAAGACGTGCACCCGCTCCAGCTCCTCGGCCAGCCCCAGCAGTTCGGTCACCACCAGGGCCGGGTCCCGCTGCACCTCGGGGAGGGGACGGACGTCCAGGCTGACTGCGCCCCTCGCCGGTGGGGAGAAACGGTGGAGGAGAACGCGCCGGAAGGGGGCGGCCGCCCGCCAGACGTCAGCGAAGCTTCGCAGCCCGGGCCGCTCGCCCTCCAGTTCCAGGTAGCTCGCCGCCCGCTGCTGACATTCGGTGGGCTCCAGGAAGGCGAGCAGGGACTTCTGGTGCAGGTAGGAGAGCAGGCTGGTCGTTCGCCCGCCGGCCTCGTCCTCAGCCAGGCGCCTGCGGGTGATGCCCAGCACCGTGGCCGAAGGCACCTCCCGCTCCGAGCGCTGGGTAGCCACGTCGAACTGCCTGATGGAGTCCACCCGGTCCCCGAAGAACTCGATGCGGTAGGGTCGGTCGGCGCCGATGGGAAAGACGTCCACTATGCCACCCCGCAAGCTCACCTCCCCCGGGCGCTCCACCGCCGGGATGTTCTCGAACTCCCGCTCGGCCAGCCAGCTAAGGAGCTGCTCGCGGGGGACCTCGTCGCCCACCTTGAGTTCCAGACTCTCCCGCCTGAGGCCCTTGGCCTCCACCACGGGCTGCATCAGGGCCTGTATGGAAACCACCAGAGCGCCGGGCCCCTCGGCGGGCCCCTCAAGCAGCGTCCTCAGCACCCGCAGGCGCTCGGCGAAGAGTGCCGGGTCCACCGGTTCCTCGGCCGTAGGCAGCTCCTCCCAGGCGGGGAAATGCAGGGTCTCCAGACCGGTGATGGTCTCCACGTCCTCGGCCGCCAACTCGGCCTGCTCCTCCTCCGGTGTAATAAGGAACAGGGGGGCAGCCAACTCCCGGGCCAGGAGGCCCACGATCAGGAGGCCCGAGGTCCCCCAGACGCCTCCCACCTCCACCTCGCCGGACCGCTCAAGCCGTCGGCGGATCCGGGGGAACCAGGGCTTTTGCCGGAGTTCTGCGGAGAGCTGGTCGAGAAGCGTGGTCACAGCCAAACTCCACGGTCAGAAGGTGAGCGGCTAAGCAATTGCCGGCCGGAAGGTCGCAGCCCCCGCTTCGCTGAGCCTCGGCATGCCACGCCAGACTGCCGACTTCCGAGACCGAGACTCACGGCAGCCGCTCGACGGTGCCCTTGAAGATAAGGTACATCCCCGCTGCGTACAGCGCCAGCATGGCCAGGGTGTCGTAGCTGAGGACCCACAGCGTGCGCTTGGTCCGGTAGCTCATGCTGGCCAGCAGCACCATGGCCAGGGCGACGGCCAGCAGCGCGGTGATGACCTGCTGGGGCTGTACGTCGACGTAGATGGACCCGGCCTGGAAGCAGTCGATGATGGGGATGATGGCCATGTTGAAGACGACGCTTCCCAGCAGGTTCCCCAGGGCCATGTCGGGCCCGGCGATGCGGAAGGCGGTCACCGAGACCACCAGCTCGGGCAGGGTGGTCACGAAGGGGAGGAAAAGGGTGCCCACAAAGGTGCGCCCCAGTATCAGAGTGCCCTCGCCCCAGGTGATGGGGTACTGGGCGATGCGGTCGCCGATCCTCACCAGCCACAGGCCCGAGACCACGATGACGGCCGCGGCAACCAGGAAGCTGAGCCACGCCGTCGTCGTCGTCAGCTCCGCGTACTGGAGCTCCTCAGGAAGAGGCGTGGCTTCTTTCTCGCGATGCTCCAGACGGTAGGTGAGGTCGACCGAAATCGCATACACCAGGAAGACGCCCAGGCTCACCACCCAGCCCCACTCACCGGCGCTCTCCGGCAGGGCGTACCCCAGGAGCACCCCGGCGGCATTGCCCACCATCAGGAAGCAACCGAAGGCGATGGCGAAGGTCTGGCGGTGGCTCAGGGTAGGGATGAGGGCCTGGCGGCCGTTGAGGACGTCCAGCACGACGATGATCATGAAGTTCAGGACGTTGGCCCCGAAGACGTTGCCGAAGGCCAGGTTGGGCGCGGGCGGGCGGACAACGGTGACCGCCCCGGTCGCGGAGATGAGCTCCGGCAGCGATGTGGCGATGGCCAGGAACATGAGCCCCACCCAGCCCCGGGCGAGGCCCGTCTTCTCGGCCAAGGTGTCAGCGTATCGGCTCAGCTTGGACCCGGCCAGAAACACCACCAGGGCGCAGAGCAGGAACTCCACTGCCAGCGTCAGTCCGGTCTCAATGCCAAGCCAATGTGCAAACATGACATCCTCTGCCTTCGACAAGCTCAGGGCAGCCTGAGGACCTCGAAGGCTGCGGGCCGGGGGGCGGGGTTCAGTTCGCCTCGGTCGGCGTCCGCGCTCCGGGTCTGCTCACGCCGCCCTGGGCGAGAAGCCTCGTGAAGAGTTCTCGTTCCGCCTGGTTGGACCAGGGAGCGCCACCCGTCAACTCCTCCACCGGGGTGAGCGGCAGCTTCAGGTGGGGGTAGATGACGATGCGACCAGGATAGGTGGCCTTGGCCAGATGGTCAATACCCTCGATGGCAGATTCCAGCCCAGCCACTGCAGCGACCACGTTGTTGGGGTCGATGCTGCCTGACCGACAGGCGTTCAGGGCCTCGGTCAGGGCCTCGATGGGCGAGCCGCTGGTGGCCAGCAGCATCCAGTTGCGGTAGTGCATGTCGTAAAGGTTGACGGAGAGCTCGGCCTCGTCCCGCTTGGGGAAGCCGGCGAAGACGTTCAGGAAGCCCCCGTCGGCCAGGTAGTGGAAGGCCTCCTCCACCGCTGCCCGCACGGGACAGAGGATGATGACGTCGTCCACCGACCGAGGCTCCATCACCTTCCGAGCAGGCGTCTCGGCCGGATTGAAGAGGCTGAGGGGCACCCCCTGCTCCCGAGCGCGCTGGGCAAAGGTCCGTTCCACCTTGGCCAGGCGGTCGGCCCTGAAGTCGCTCACGACGATGCGGCCGGCGCCGTCGGCCAGGCCCTTCTCGACGTGCATCAGTCCCAGCGGTCCGGCACCCACGTACCAGGCCGTCCCTCCAGGCCTGACCGACTGGCTGCGCCGGTGGTCCCGGTAGGCTCGGATGACACAGGCCCAGGGCTCGGTGAGCGCCACCTGGGCGTAGCCCAGCTCCTCGGTCACCGGGAGCAGGTAGCCCCCCTCGATGATCTCCGGTCCGGCCAGGCCGTAGTGACAGAGCCCGCCGGCAATCCGGTAGCCGTAGGCCATGGGCTGCCCCTGGTAGACGATGTCGGGCTGGATGGCGTAGCGCTGGCCCACGGCGAAGCGGCCCTCCAGCCCCTCGCCGACGGCGACCACGGTGAGAGAAACCTCGTGACCCAGCCGAACCGGCTCCCTGGAGAGGTCGCGACCGCGAAGGCGGGAGTGGGTTCCGCCTTGAAGCACGATCTTGTAGTCGGAGGCACAAAGGCCCACAGCGTCGGTCCGGAGCAGCACCTGCCCCGGCCCGGGCCGGGGCACCTCCCGCTCGACGAGCTTCAGATGTTGACGGCCCTGACCGAAGAGCTCGACGGCCTGCATTCGCTCGGGCAGCGCCTGGGCGTCGGCGGCCCGGTAGTTCTCCTCAAAGGTCATAGCTGATCACTCCATCGCTCGTCAGTGTTCTGTGAAACCCCAGGCGGGTGCGCCGGTCGACGATCCCCTAACCCGAGACCCGGAACAGCTCTCCCAGCCGACGGCCCATGGCCGTCCCGGCCACCATCAGGCTCACGCCCAGCAGCACCATCCCCACCACGCCCATGGCGCAGGCCACGTAGATGCCGTCGTCCACCCGGCTGAAGAGGTCGTAGAGCGCTCGGCTGATGGGGTACCAGCGGCTCTTGGTGGCCAGGATGAGGGAGCTGCTCACCTCCAGCACGGCAAAGGTGAAGGCCAGCACGGCCCCGGCGATGATGTGGGCCAGCACCAGGGG
This sequence comes from uncultured Planctomycetota bacterium, assembly GCA_964536795.1. Taxonomy (GTDB): domain Bacteria; phylum Planctomycetota; class DG-23; order CBDVDV01; family CBDVDV01; genus CAZIBA01. The sequence goes on from CAZIBA010000018.1 coordinate 7,019, forward strand.
GATGGTCACCCGGCGAAGGGTGCGCCAGGGCGAGGCCCCCAGACTGGTGGAAGCCTCCTCCAGGCTGACGTCCACCTGGCTGAAGCCGGCGTAGGCAGCCCGGACCATATAGGGGAGTCGGCGGACCGCGTAGGCGATGACCAGCAGGGGCACCGGGTTGTGGAAGGGGTCGATCCACCGGGCCGCCCAGCCCACCCACGCCCTGGCCCCCTCACCGGAGAACTGTCCCAGAGAGACCGCCTTGGCCAGTCCCCCGGCCAGGGCCTCAAGCGAGCTCTGCGAGTAAGAGGCCAGAAAGCCGAAGGCGATCACCACCCCGGGAACGGCCAGCGGCAGCATGGCCACGGCGTCGATGATCCCCGCCCCGCGCACCCGTTTTCGAGTGAGGACGTAGGCGATGGCCAGACCCAGAACGATGACCACCAACGTGCTCAGGGAACTGAAGAGCAGGCTGTTCCGGATGCTGGGGCCGGCCAGGTCGTGCCCCCAGAGACTGGCGAAGTACTCACCCGTGTAGCGGCTGGGGAGCACGGTCATGAACCACTCCCCGGCCACCGAAGTGAGCACCACGGCGACGTGAGGGAGGAGGGCCACCAGCGTCAGCACCCCAAGGAAGCCGTAGACGCCTACCGTCGCCGGCCACCCCAAGGGCCGGAGCTCCGGTGAGGCCCGTCCCCGCAGGGGCACCGCGAAGCGGCCGATCCGCACCACCCGCTTGCTGAGCACGAAGGCCGCCACCGTCACCGCCAGCACCACCAGCACCAGGGCGTAGCCCACGGGGTTGCCCTTGATGTCGGAGACCAGGTCGAAAATCTGCACCGGGACCACCTGTCGGTAGTTGAGGATGAGGGGGGTGCCCAGGTCGGTAAAGGCCCAGATGAAGACGATGATGGCCCCGGCGAAGTAGCCCGGAAGCATCAACGGAAAGGTGATTCTGCGGAAGAGGTGCCAGCCCCGGTCTCCCAGACTGCGGGCCGCCTCCTCCAGAGACACGTCCACGTTGGCCAGACTGGCCACTACGTTCAGGTACATTATGGGATAGAGGTGCAGGGCCTCCAGCACCACCACCCCCCAGATGCCGGCCGACCCCAGCCAGTCGATGGGCTGCAACTCACCCGCAGAAGCCAGCCCCAGCGCGGCCAGCCCCGCCTGCACCTTGGCCAACAGGGCGTTCAGGGAGCCGAAGCGGGCGAACACCTGCTTGATGCCGATGGCCCCGACGAAGGGAGGCATCACCATGGGCAGGAGCACGATGCCCGTGATGAACGCCTTCCCCCGGAGCCTGACCCGGGCGCTCACGTAGGCCAGGGGAAGGGCGATGAAGGTGGTGACCAAGGTCACCAGCACCCCGATGGCCAGGCTCCTGAGGACGGCTGACCACAGCGTGGGGTTGGCGAAGACGGCCCAGAGGAAGGTCCAGGTGAAGGCCTGGCGCTGGGGCGAGTAGAAGGCCTGGACGCCCGCGTAAGCCAGCGGGTAGACCAGGAAGGCCAGGAAAAAGGCCCCCAGCGCCAGCAGCCAGAGCCACGTGCCCAGGCCGGGGCGTGCCCGAAGCTCACCAGGCATAATCCAGAACCCTCGTCATCCCACTGGTCATCGGCATCCCGTCCCCGGAGGCAGTCCTCGAAAAGCTGGATTGTAGTCCCCCGACACCGGGCTTTCAACGAAAAGAAGGTTGACAGACCGAGGCCGCGACCGTATAGTCATGGGAGACGTGAGAGGGCGGGGGATTAGCTCAGCTGGGAGAGCGCTTGGCTGGCAGCCAAGAGGTCAGGGGTTCGAATCCCCTATCCTCCACCATCTTCTCGACAGACCTCACGCCTCACCTTGACGCTGCTTTGCACCCTCATCGGAGTGGGTTATGAGAGCTGCCTGTTCCCTCACTGCTATCCTGCTGGCCGGGTGGTTGTTTGCCGGCCCACCTACGGCATCGGAGCACCCGGACGTCCTCCAGCCGCCTCGTGACCAGGGGCCGGCCACCCCGGTCGAGAACGTGGTCATCGTCGAGGTGGAGGGCGACGTCACCTACGGGCTCTACGCCTCCATCAAGCGCCGAACGGAACAGGCCCTGGAGCTGGAACCCGACCTGCTCATCTTCCGCATAGACACCTACGGGGGCACGGCCGACTCGGCCCTCAAGATCGCCGAGGTCATCTTCCAGGTCGAAGAGCCCACCACCGTGGCCTACATCCCCAAGGGCAAAAGGGCCATCTCGGCCGGTGCCCTCATCGCCATGGCCTGCCGACAGATGGTGATGGGGGAGGGGAGCAAGATCGGCGACTGTCAACCCATCCTTCCCACCGCTGAGGGCATCACCCCGGCTGGCGAGAAGATCGAGTCGCTGCTCAGGACCAGCTTCCGTTCCTATGCCAAGCGGAACGGCTACCCGGTGGCCCTGGCCGAGGCCATGGTCTCTACCCACATCGAGGTGCACGAGCTGGTCATCGACGGGGAGGTCCGCTACGTCCGTTCCGAGGAGGTGGAGGACCTGAGGACCCGCTACGGGGAAAAGGTCACCGGAGACAAGGTGGTGCTGGCCGAGGGTGAGCTCCTCACCATGGACGACGAGGAGGCCTACCGCTACGGCTTCGCCCGGGCCGTGGTGAGGAGTCAGGAAGGGATGCTGGCCGTCTACGGCGCCCAGCCGGGCCAGGCTACCGAGCTGGTGACCAACTGGTCGGAGGAGCTGGTCCGCTTCCTCGACCTGATGGGGCCGCTGCTTCTGGCCGCCGGGCTCCTGGGGCTGTACCTCGAGTTCAAGACTCCCGGTTTCGGCCTTCCCGGGCTGGTGGGCATCGTCTGTTTGGCGCTCTACTTCGGGAGCAAGTACCTGGTGGGTCTGGCCGACGCCATCGACGTCCTGCTCTTCCTCATCGGGGTGGCGCTGCTGGCCGTCGAGCTCTTCGTGATACCGGGCTTCGGCATCGTGGGGGCGGTGGGACTGGTGTTCATCGTGGCCGGTCTGCTGCTCTCCTTTCAACCTTTCATCATCCCCCGGAGCACGTCCGAGGTGGACTGGCTGAAGTGGAGCTTTCTCCAACTCATCGTGGCTATGGGGATTGTGCTGACTGCAGCCTTCCTGCTGGGTCGCTACCTGCACACGACCCCGCTCTTTCGGCGACTCGTGCACACGGCCGAGCCCGTGGAGCAGGAGGTCTACTCCAGCGCCGCCCCCGCCGAGCAGCACCTGCACCGGCTCCTGGGCGCCCGCGGGGTTACCACCACCTACTGCCGACCCGCCGGCAAGGCCTTCTTCGACAACGAGCTGGTTGACGTGGTGGCCCAGGGCGAATACATTGAGCGAGCCCGTGAGGTGAAGGTCGTGGACCTGGAAGGCAACCGCGTAGTTGTGCGGGCCGTATGAGCCGGCGGCTCCGGCCCGGACCCGCCGACCGGAGGCAGCAAAGAAGGGACAAGCGGCTATGACCGGCAGCGTGGCCATCGTCATCATTCTTTTGGTCGTGGGGTTGGGCCTGGTCATCCTGGAAGTGATTTTCCCCTCCTTCGGCTTGCTCTCGGTCCTCGCCCTCGTCTGTTTCGTGAGCGCCCTGGTCGTGGCCTTTCGCACCAGCGTGACTGCCGGCGTGCTGCTCGTCATAATGTGCCTGGTGCTGGTCCCGCTGGTCATCTACGTGGGCTTCAAGCACATCCTGCCCAACACCTTCGTAGGCCGACACATCATCCACAGTGACGTCGTCTCCGACCAGGGCGACGCTTCGGGCACCGACCTGGAGCTGCAGGAGCTGGCCGGTGCCGAGGGCACGGCCCGGTCCTACCTCCGCCCGGCCGGGGTGGCCGACATCGGGGGCAAGCGCGTGAACGTGGTCACCGAAGGAGAGATGGTCTTCCGGGGCACTCGCGTCCGCGTGGTCCACGTGGAGGGCAACCGGGTGGTGGTCCGCCCCATCGAGGGACTGGCGCCAAGAAGCAAGGACGAGCAGGCGTGACACCCGGGAGAGACGAGGGAGATGACGGCGCTGGCGCGGGCGTCTGAGATGGAGGGATAGTTCAGCGCAGCGGCCCCGGGCCGGTTGCGTTGGTTGCCGATTGGAGACCGAGGAGTAACTGGAGAAAGGGGTGTCGTGATGACGTTACCTGTGGCACTGGTAGGCTGGGGCGTTGTGGGCTGGGGGGTTATCATTGTCCTGGGCTTCATCCTGTTGGTCCTTGCCATCCTCTTCCTGCAGGTTTTCGGGCTGTGGATTCAGTGTGTGACCACCCGCGCGGGGATCGGTTTCCTGGACCTGATCGGGATGCAGTTGCGGAAGGTGAGGCCCGGCGTCATCGTCCAGGCCAAGATCATGGCCGTGAAGGCCGGCCTGTCCGTGGACACCGGACGTCTGGAGGCCCACTACCTGGCCCGGGGTAACGTCCCCCGGGTGGTGCGGTCCCTCATCGCTGCCAACCGGGCCGGCATCGAGCTCAGCTTCGACCGGGCCACGGGCATCGACCTGGCCGGCCGTGACGTCCTGGAGGCCGTGCAGATGAGCGTGCTCCCCCGGGTCATCG
>CAZIBA010000019.1:0-9083 GCA_964536795.1 uncultured Planctomycetota bacterium
GGTCCACCACCAACCGGCTGTTGGCTCGCACGAACGGCACGTCACCCGCCAACGCCCGCCGCCAGCGCAGCTCCGGCCGCCGCCTCACCTGAGTGAAGCTCAGCCAACGGCCGTCATAGGAGACCACGTCCTCACCTCCCTCCGCCGGGAGGATAGCCACCACCGCGCCCGAGCCGGCCACTGGCGCCACGGGCGCCCATTCCGTCGGCACGGGCTCGATCGCCACCGCCGACGTCGGCGGCTCGGGACCAGCCCGTACGGCCGCCTGAACCACCGTCTCATCCAGGTCCGCACCCGTGGTCTGGTCCGTCGGCCAGAAGAGCAGCCCTTCCTCCCAACCGGCCACCAGCCCCTCCGTCGTGGCCACCAGGCCCGAGAGTTCCCGGCGAGGCTCCGGAAGCGACCGGAAGCCCCGTTGGGTCCCGTCGGCCAGGGCCAGCTCGTACAGCCCGGCTCCCGTGGGCACCAGCACCCGGTCCCCCATCAGGAGCCCCCGACCAGCCTTGGTCTCCTGGAGTTGACCCGGGCGACCGGTCGGCGGCCGCCAGCTCCAGCGCAGCTCACCCGTCGCCAGCCCGTAGGCCAGTAGCTCACCGCGGACGTCGCTGGTGACTACCAGAGGAGGGGCTTCAGCCCCTTGTCCTTCACCTGGCGAGGCCACACCCCACAACTCGGAAAGCTCGTGCTCGCTTCGTCGCCAGCGCAGCTCCCCGGTCACCCGGTCGATGGCCAGCAGCTCGGCGCTGTCCCGGGGCACCACCAGCAGGAGGTCGTCGGCGAGCAGCGGGGCGCTCAGCCCCCGGCATACGTAGTTGACCATGAAGGCGTCGTCGGTGCTCGTGAGTGAAGTGCGGGGGTACTCCAGAACCCAGTCCACCTCACCGGAGAAGGCGCTGACGGCCACCACGGCTCCCACCTGGGTAGCCAGGTAGAGTCGTCGCTCGTCGGCCACCGGTGGGGGCGCCAGCGACCGGGCGTCGTACTCGGAGGTACTGTAACTGCTGCTGAAGACCTTGAGTTTGCCGTTACCGGTGGCCACCAGCGTGGAGCCGAGCAGCCTCCCCGACTCCGGGTCCAGGGCCAGCAACAGCTCGTCCCCCAGTACCTGGGTGCTGTAGGCCAGCGCGTAGAGCCGATCGAAGGCGATCAGTGGAGGCGAGCAGACCTGGTAGTCGGCCAGCGCCTCCTCCTTCTCCGTGCTCCAGAGCACCTGGCCCGTCGCCCGGTCGTAGGCGAAGAGGTCCGAGCGGGTGGCCCGCTCGACGTCGTCGGCCCCGAGCTGCAGGGTGTAGAGCCGTCGCTCGTCGGCCGAGGCCAGGTACGCAGGCAGACCCTTGAACCCCCTGCCCTTGACACCCCGCAACGCCCGACGATGGGGCCAGGAACGCCAAACCAAGTCACCCCCCGCCGTGAACGCCCGCGCGGCCTGCTGATCGTAGCAGTAGATGCAGCCGTCGGCAGCCAGAGGACGCCAGGGCACAGCGGCCCGGGGTGTAGGCCAGTGGGGGTTGAGGAGCTGACGGCCGGTCTGGTCGGGCAGCAGGCGTACGGTCCGGGGCCGTGGGGCCACCTCCCCCAGCCGGGGTGCAGGCACCGTCGCCGGGGCCTCGGGCCCGAGCCCGGCCAGCACGTCGCCAACAGGCGTCTCCCGACCGGCCCAGGTGGCGGTGGTGCCGGCCGGAAGGGCCTCCAGCTCGGTACGGGAGGCGGCAGCCAGCAAAGGCCCACGCAGAAGCTGGGCGCAGAAGGCCAATTGAGCTGCGGCCTGGGCCCGGGGGCGGGGGGACAGGCGGTACTCCCGTAGCAGCTCGGTCAGACCCACAGCGGCCCGACCCACCCGCCCGGCCTCGATCATCCGTGCGGCCCAGGCTGCCAACACCCGGGGTGCCGAGGGGGCCAGGGGATGACGGCGGAGCACCCGGGGCAGGTCGTCGGGCAGACCGGTGTACTCTGCCTCCCTGAGGGCCCGGTCCTCGGCGGTCCCCACCTGCTCCTGGGCTTCGGGTGACAGCTCCGACCACAGGGCGCGGGCCCGTTCACCGACGATAAGGGGAACGCTCAGCACTCGGTCGTCGTCAACCCGCACGAACTCCTCGGACCACTGAGCGAGGGTGTCGAGGTAGAGACGGAGGGCGCCCTCCGGGTCCCCGTCCTCCTCCCGTCGGGCGCCCTGGGCCAGGAGCTGAGCCGCACTGAAACTCCCCTTGCGCCGGGGACGGTCGCCGGTGAACTTCCGACACCAGTCCAGGGCCGCGCCCGCGGCTTCGGCCCGCTTGCTCTCGGGGAAGCCGGCCAGCAACTGCTGGTAATAAGGAAGGGCAAGCCAGGTGCGTCCTTCCCGACGGTAGAACTCGGCCAGAGGCCAGAGGGCCTCGGCAGTCACCTGGTGAGCCGGGTAGGTGGTAACCAGGCGCCGATAGACCCGCTCGGCCCCACGTATATCGCCCACCCGACCCCGCGAGGCCGCCAGGGGTTCGAGGACGCCGGGCTCCATCTCCGAGCGCAGTTCGGAGGACGTCCGCTCGACGAGTCGGAGGGCCAGGGTCCAGGCGCGTTCAGCCTCAACCGGCCTGCCCCGGTCCTGGGCGGCGCGGGCTACGCGCTGGGCTGTTTCGAGGAGCTCCTTGGTGACAGGGCCGGTGGCAGCCAACTCGGCCACGAGTTCTCCTGCTGCACGCAGCGAGGGATCGTCCCGCAGTTCCAGGAGCTCACGCACCACGGCCAGGCGGGCGGAGAGCTGACGGTCGGGTTCTTCGGGGTAGAGCTCGGCCAGGAGCCAACGTCCCTTGATGCGGGCCCGACGGGGGTTGACCGACCCAGTGTGGAAGTAGAAGTACCAACTGGAGGAAGGGGAGAAGCTCTTCACCAGCACCCGGTTGACCCCCGCCTGGAGGTGCACGGGGAGCTCCACCCGGTCGCTGTCGTTGTAGGCGCCGGAGTCGCTGAAGAAGAGCTCTTCACCGTTGAGCCACACCCGACAGCCCCGGTAGAAGCCCAGGAAGAAGCGGGTGTCGGTAGGCTCCTCGACGATGAGCTCCCGGTAGAGGTAGGCCAGACCGCCTCTGCTGGCTTTGAGCTCGCTGTTCAGGTTGAGTCCGGAGCCCGTCTTCTCAGGCGGGTGAAGTCGGCGCCAGGCGAGCTGCTGGTCGGCCACGGTCACCGTGGCCGTCACGTCGACGTGCTCCTCGGGCGGGTAGGAGCGGTAGTGGTGGGACTTCCCCTCTCCGGGGATGGGACCGAGGGCGTACCAGGCCAGCGAGTCGTTGCTGGAGGGCAAGGCGGCCAGGAGCGCCTCTTCCGACTGCTCGTAGGTCTCCAGCTTCTCGACGAGGACGTCCGTCTTGTGCCACCAGTCGAGCTGACGGAGGCCAGCGCCCAGAGGGGGCGCGGGCTCGGAGGCACCGGCGAAAGCCGCCAGGATCACCAACCCAGAGAATGCCAAGAGCAGGCGCCGGGAGCGCATGGATTCCCCTACAGACCCTCAGGCGGCGCCGGGGTGAGGTCATCGACCACGGGCTGGACGCCGGGGGGCGGCCGGAACTCGAAGATGCGGCCGGCGAGCCCCTGGTTCGTCTTGATGTCCGTGAAGAGGAAGCTCTCAGTGTCGCCTGACCAGTCTTCCGGGTCCCCGTTCCAGCCCTCGGGGTCCTCGCTCCGTTTGAAGCTGGTGACCCGACGGGGAAGCCACTCGCCTGTCGCCACCCAGAGCCGGACCATCACCACGTCCTCGGGAAGCTCGCCCTTCTTGGGGATGAGCTGTATGACCCGGAAGGCCGAGCGTTGGGCGGGCTTGAGCGTCGGGTCCTCCACGAGGGCCAGGGTGAAGCGCTCCCGGAGCTTGCTGGGTGAGGTGCCCATGGCGATGGCCAGGGTCTCAGTGCCCTGACGCTCCTGGGAGCGCTCGCGGCGGGCGCGGGTGAGGACGTTGCTGGCGGGGCGGTAGTCCTGATAGAGCTCGGGGGTGATGTAGATGTGCCACACGTAGGGCTTCTGGTAGTCGATGCGCACGAACTCGGGCTTCTTGAAGCGGAGGGTGCCCGATTTTTCGCTCCTGTCCTCGAACACGTACAGGCAACGGACGTAGGTGAAGCTGGCCGTGAGGTCCTGGACGCCGTCGGCGGCCTTCTGCATCGAGGCCAGCACCTCATCCAGCTCAGCCGACCCGGGAGCGGTCCCTTCTTCGGCCCCCGTACGGGCTGCCAGCACCAGCAGACAAAGAACCAGCACGATCCTATTCACCAGACGCCTCCACTTCGGACGCCGCCCCGGCCCGCTTACCCCCGACGGACCGGAGCCCACGCAGCAGCCGACCCCAGCGCAGGTGACGCAGCAGGAAAGCGGCGGCCACCAGCACCATCACCACCAGGATATACCAGTTCGACAGGTTCAGCCACTGCCAACCCCGGGCCAGGACGTAGTAGCGGGGCAGGCGGCCGAGAAAGCTGGCCGCAGTGAAACGCCGTCGGCTGTAACGTTGGCTGATGGCCAGCAGCCTGACCACGTCAACGGGTATGGGCAGAAAGGAGAAGAGGGCGAGGGTGAGGAAGGGCGAGCGGTCGAACCAGGCCAGGGCCTTCAGGTAGAAGGGCTTCTGGCGAATGCCGTTGACCGAATCGAACTTGAAGAGGTAGCTCAGGAGGTAGTAGTCGTTGAGGTTGGCCAGGGCCGTCCCCACCGCCCCCACCAGGGCCACCAGCCAGGCGGGGAACTGGACCGCCATCCAGAGGACAATCCAGAGGGTGTTCAGCGGCAGGAAGGTGCAGGCCAGGCTCATGTAGAGCAGGTAGCCGGCCAGGTTGGCGTAGTGCCCGGGCAGCACGTTCCCCAACACCAGCAGGGCCACCCCGGTGAAGAAGACCACGAAGAACCACGCCCACCGCCGGTAGGAGATGTCGGTGAAGCCCCCTGTCTGCTCTGGAGCCTGGGGTGTCATCCCTCCCCTCCAACGAAGGAGCCGTCGCGCATGTGGAGGACCCGGCTGGCGGCCGCGGCCACCTCCGGGTTATGGGTGACCATCAGTATGGTGTGACCTTGCTGGTTGAGTTCCCGGAAGATGTCGAGGACGCTGCTGGCGTTGGCCGAGTCGAGGTTGCCGGTGGGTTCGTCGGCCAGGATGATGCGGGGCTGGGAGATGATGGCCCGGGCGATGGCCACGCGCTGCTGCTCGCCGCCGGAGAGCTGGGTGGGACGGTGGCGGCGTCGGTGGGCGAGGCCGAAGCGCTGCAGCAGTGCGGCCGGGGGGGCCAGCGGGGCTCGGCCGTTCGCTTTGATGGTCAGGGCCAGCTTGAGGTTGTCCTCGGCCGACAGGGTGGGAAGCAGGTTGAAGCGTTGGAAGACGAAGCCCACCTCGCGGCGGCGGAGGTGGGTGAGTTGGCGGTCGGAGAGGTCGCTGGTGGCCAGGCCGACCAGTACCACCTCGCCGGCCGTGGGCCGGGCCAGCCCACTCAGGACGTAGAGCAGGGTCGATTTGCCGCAGCCCGAGGGTCCCATCACGGCCACGAACTCCCCCCGGGCCACCGACAGGTCCACCCCACGGATGACGGGGACGCGGACCGAATCGGTCCAGTACTCCTTCTCCAACGAAGTGGCCGTGAGGACGGGAGCGTCCGTGGTTTTCGTCTGTTCACTCATAGCTCAACGCCTCGACGGGGTCCCGGCGGACGGCCAGCGAGGCCGGGTAGAAGGCCCCCAGGGCCCCCCCGACGACTCCCAGCACGGCGGCCACGGCAAGCCAATGCGGTCGGAGCTCGACCGTAAGCAGCGGGAAGCTCCATTCGATGACGGCCTTCACCCCCACGCTCAGAAGGGCGCCCCCGACCACGCCCACCACGCAGATGGCCACCGACTCGGTCAAGACCTCCCGGGTGATGAACCAGCGGCTGGCCCCCATCGCTTTGAGGATGCCTATCTCCCGGGTACGCTCGACCACGGCCGTATACATGGTCAGCAGGATGACCAGGAAGGTGATCCCTAAGGCCACGGCGATGACGGCGGTGATGAACTGGTGGAGACCCCAGAAGGTGGTGGTGAGGATCTGATAGTAGTTGGAGAGGGGCTGGGCCTTGAGGCCCGGAAGCTGCTCCTCGATGCGCTGGGCGGTAGCGTCAATCGCCTCGGGCGAGGTGCACTTGACGAAGAAGAAGGTGACGTGGTCGGAGTGGACGACGTGCTCCAGCACGGCCGAGAGGGGAAGGAAGATGCGCACCGGGATGCCCGTCTCCACGATGCCCACGATGGGTATGGTCAGGCCCAGGCTCTCCACCACGTCGCCGACCTCGAAGCCGCCGGCCTCGGCCAGCCGACGGTCGATGACCATCTCCAGGCCGCCCTCGAGCTCCCGGCCCTCGAGCACCTTCCGGTAGCCCCCCACCACGGGGAAGTCAACCGGGTCGATGCCGTAGGCCGTGTGCCCCTGACGGAGCACGTTGAGACGGGTGGCCGCCACCGGACTGGCGTACTGGACACCCGGGATGGCCAGCAGCTTCTCCCGGGCGCTCAGGGGGAGCCGCCAGCCACTGTCCATCACCAGTGACCACCCCTGGAGGTGGACGGCCAGGTCGGCGTCCACGTTCTGCATGCGCTCCACGACCTCGTTGATGGTGCCCTGGGTGAGGCCGGTGAAGACGAGCGCGGCCATCACCCCCACGGCCACCGCGACAACGCTGATGGCCGTTCTCCCCCTGCGGTAGAGCACGTTGGCAACTGCCAGGCTGGGCATGGTCCACCCGCACGCTGTCGAACGCTGTCCCTCGTCAGAAACCCTTACCGGGACGGGCCGAACGACCGACCGGCCCCAATCAGAAAGACGGCCGCTCCCCTCAAAACCTTCATCCTATCATTCCTTACTATCGGCCACCAGCAATCAAAAGCAGAAGCTGGGCTGGACGCCCGGGCTCGGCCGGCAGGTCCGGGCAGAGGGGTGGGCCGAAGGGACGCCGGGGAAATTGGTTTCGGAGGGGTGGATTTGCTGCTACACTCCGGTCCTTCGTTCGTAAGTTTGAGAGAGGGAAGTTCCCGCTCTTCGGTGGAGGGGTGGAGCGATGCTCAAGTACGCGAAGAAGCTGCTCATTGCCGACGAGGAGTTCAAGTACTACACCAAGCGCAGCGAGATCGTCACCTTCTACAAGCCGGTGCTGGTGCACCTGCTGGTCCTGATCGTCGCCGTGGTCATCTGGCAGTGGACGAAGCTCCCCAAAGGCGGCTGGCTGGTGGTGGTGGCCGTCGTCGGACCCCTTCCCTACACCTCCTACATCTGGCTCTGGTGGCTGAACAAGTACTACATCGTCACCAACTTCCGGGTGATGAAGGTGGAGGGCATCTTCAACAAGCTCCACCGCGACGCCTCGCTCGACCAGGTCAACGACCTCATCCTCACCGCACCCCTCGTCGGCCGCATCCTGGGCTTCGGCCACCTGACGGTGATGACGGCCAACGAGCAGAGCATCACCTACCACTACATCAAGCATCCGGTGCAGTTCAAGAAGACGCTTACCGGCTGGAAGGAGCACGCCGAGCGCTACGGCATGGGCCCGCCCAAGGAAGGCGACGGCGCCCGGGGCCAGGCCTGGGCCGCTGAGGCCCAGGACCCCATCAGTCAGATCGAACGACTGGGCCAACTGGTCAAGCGCGGCCTCATCTCCCAGGAGGAGTTCGACGCCAAGAAGAAAGAACTCCTCGAGCAGATCGAGTAGGGAAGGCAGGCCGACCTACCTGCGATTAGTCTGCCCAGCTCGACCGAGCCGGGGACGCCGCTTGCTGCCTATCGCCTCCCTCGAAGGACGATACCCGCCTCAAACCAGCGCTCGGACATCTCCTCGAGGCCCCACTCGGCACGGCCCCCGAGGGGGTCGCCTATCAGCAGACTGCTCCCTTTCCGTCCCAGGTAGACCACGTAGTGGTTGACCAGTAAGGAGTGCCTCACGGGAACGATGACCGGGTTCTGGTCGAGTTCGTCGAGGGAGCTGAAGCTGCCCCTGAGCCTACGGCAATTGACAGAGAAAAACTTTGACCAGGTTACCCCGGGCTGCTATCATACTGATGGGCTTTGTGGGAGAGCCACTACCGATGTCGGTGCAGATCTCCGTCCTGGCCAGTGGCAGTGGCGGCAACGCCACACTGTTGGTGACACCGGAGACCAAGCTGCTCATAGACGCTGGCTTGGGTCCGCGCGTCCTGGACGGAAGGCTGAAGGACTGTGGCCTCAGCCTCGATCAACTCGACGCCGTGCTCCTGACCCACCTCCACCACGACCACCTCCGCCCGCCCACACTCGGGCCTTTCGTCAGACACCAGGTGAACGTCTGCTGTCACCGGAACCACATCCGACCCCTGGCCCGCCGGGGAGAGCAGGCCCGTCGGCTGGCCGAGGCCGGGCTGCTATGGGCCTTTGAGGAGGAGCCCTTCCGGGTGGGGGACGTGGAGGTGCTGCCCCTGGCCCTGCCCCACGACGACGAGGGCGGCAGCTTCGGTTTCGTCTTTACCTGTCCCAACGGCCGGGGGGACTACCGGGTGGGCTACCTCACCGACCTCGGACACATGCCCCAGGAGCACCTGACGAGCTTCACCGATTGCGACGTCCTGGCCCTGGAGCACAACCACGACGTGGACATGCTGGAATCGTCCACTCGACCGGCCCTGCTCAAGGCCCGCATCGCCGGCGAGCGCGGTCACCTGAGCAACACCCAGGCGGCGTGCGCCCTGTGGAAGATGCTGGAACACTCGAGCTCCGCCCCCAAGCACCTCCTTCTGATGCACCTCAGCCGGGAGTGCAACCGACCCGAACTCCCCATCAAGAAGTCCTCCGAGGTGCTGGCCGCCTTCGGGGCCGACACCCAAGTCCACCTCACCTACCAGCAACGACCGTCCGACCCCATCACCCTCAACGACGTCGACTGCAACTGAGAAGCTCCGCTCCTTTCGACGGTAACCAGGGCCAGCCCGAGAGGAGCTTCTCGTGGACTGGCCCGACGGGCAGCCTGAAAGAGGCTGTGCCTCCAAGCTTCGCTTGTTTCGACGGTAAGCACGGGTTGCCCGAGAGGAGCTTCTCGTGGACTGGCCCGACGGGCAGCCTGAAAGAGGCTGTG
>CAZIBA010000019.1:9183-11487 GCA_964536795.1 uncultured Planctomycetota bacterium
CCTCACCCAGCCGCTGCTCGACCTGTCTCCTGCGAAAGCTCACATCCGCGCCAGCTTCACCCGCCAGACCACGCGCTCAAGGCCAGTCACCAGGGCAAGAAAGCAGAGCGGCAACACCACCAACACCAGCGCCCCACCGGCGTAGAACAGCAGCCAGAAGACAAGGCACAGAGCTCCCACCCATCGAGCCACCGGTCGGCCCTGGCCGGGCCTCGCCCCACGGAGGGAACGTCTGTGCTACCAGGAATGGGCGCGGGGGAGGGACCACCAGTTCTCGGGGAAGAGGACGTCCAGGAGTTCCAGGGCCCGTCGGCTTTCGCCGGCGACGGTGAGGGCGAGAGGTCGGACGGCCAGCCAATCCTGCTGGTAGGCCTCTTCGGCACGGAGCGCACCCAGGGCCATTCGACAGAGCGTCTCCTGACCGGTGCGCACGGTGAGAGCCGGCCTGGCTGGCGGTTTCTCTGCGAGCTTGGCCCGTCCCCGTGTGACCTGGAGGGCGGCCTGCTCTTCCTCGAGCGTGAAGAGGATGCTTCCCGACCAGCTCTCAAAGTCGCTCCCGCGCAGTCGTCGGCCGAAGGCCCCGGCCAGTTCACTGAGGAGCGACTCCAGCGACACCACCCGGGCCATGAACACGGTGGGCTCACGAAGCAGCTTGGCGAAGCCAAACCGGTCGGCTAAGCCGGAGGCCAGCGAGTCGGCCGGCGAAAGCATCCAGGTCACCGAGTCCACGCCGCGGGCCCGGAGCTTCTGGAGGGCCTCCTCAATGAGGAGGGAGGCCAGCTCCTCGCGGTCGGGGACGTGGGCGATGCAGACCTCCTGGATGTAGGCGTGAGCATCCTTGGGGGTGCGTTGGTGAAAGATGAGGTAGCCCAGCGCCCGGCCCCGGCCAAGCTTCGCTTGTCTCGACGGTAAGCACGGCCTGCCCGAGAGAAGCTTCTCCCGGACGCGTCGGTCGTGCAGTACGAAAGAGGCGGCGCCTCCGACGAGCAGACGCAGGCAGTCCGGGTCCTGGAGCACCGCCGGTCGGTTCCACCAGCCGCGCCCGTGCATCTGGCGCCAGCGCGGGACGGTCAACTTGGTGGGGCCCGTGAAGGAGCCGTAGGCCTCTTTGAAGAGACGGACGATTTCCCCCTCGTCGCCGGGCTGGTAGCTGCGGATGGTGAGGCCCTTCGCTCGTGCCATTGCTCACTCCTGCTCGATGGGGGTTTCCCAGAGGGGGAAGAGCGTGCCCTGGAGCTGACGCCAGAGCGCCTTCGACCCGGACACCCCGAGCTCACCGGCACGAAGCAGCTCCGTGGTGCTCACGGTGCGCCCGAAGACGCTGGCCAGCGCGGCCGTACTCAAGGTCAGGACCAAGTCGGGCCTTCGCGCCCGGCCCTTGCGCACCGACGCCTTCCCACCCCGGAGTCGGAGGGTGTAAGCGCCAGCATCGGTCAGCTCGAAGACCACCGCTGCCTGCAGCCCGGCCACGGCCCGGGCGCCCTGGGGTGTGGTCTCGGCCCGGGTCAGCCACTGGCGGGCCTGTCGGCGGAGGTACTTGCCCACGTCCAGGATGAGGGTGCGCATGTGGGGGATGAAGACGTCGGCGTAGCCGAACCTGCGGTAGAGGCGATGGGCGACGATGCGCGTGCCGGTGTAGAGTCCGCTGGTGGCCAGGCCGCGCTTCCGCATCTCCTCGACGGTACGCTTCATCACCGCGCTGGAGAGCCCCTGCCCGCGGTAGCCCGGTCGGGTGGAGACGCCACCGATGGTCCCCATCGAAAGGTGGGTGTTCGGGCCGACCTGGAACTCTCGACGGCCCAGGTGCAGGCCGCTCACCTGCTCGCCGTCCACCTCGACGGCGACCCGGCTCTCGGTCACCACAAATCTGTGCTTCTGTTTCTTTTCGGTCACTCGTTTCCCCTTACGCTAATCCTGCAACGGCGGTTGACCGGGAAGACGCCTCTTCCACGGGCACTCCTTGGTTCGGCACGCTCACCACAGGTCGGGGTGCCCGTGTCACCCTTGCTCCTTTGACCGAGGGACAAGGGGCTTAAGCCCCTTGCCTTGCCCGTACGGGTGTCGGCCGGGTCCGCCCTCCCAGTGTCAAGGCGCGAGGTCAGGCATTCTTGCCTGACCGTGGTTCCCAATCTCCGTGCGTTCTTTCTCAGCCAAGTTCGGCAACGATCTCGTGAGTCTTGCCAGACTTGCCATAGGGGATGAGCGTCCCCGAGACGGGCTGGCCGTCCACCGCGAGACGAGCCACGCCCCGCTCCTTTCCCCGTGGGTTCCTGACGAGAAGGTGGTAGCGGGCGCCTCGGATGT
>CAZIBA010000020.1:0-11391 GCA_964536795.1 uncultured Planctomycetota bacterium
CGGGATGTACTTCGAGGCCGAGTCCCAGGGGCTGATGCGCCCGTCGTTGATGGCCAGGGCGAGGGACATCCCACCCACCAGGGCCTTGGCCAGGGAGGCCGAGTAGTGTGCCTTCCCAGGGCCGAAGTCCTCAGCGTACCACTCGTAGACGATGCGGTCGTTACGAACGATGAGAAGCGTCTTGGTGTTGCGGGTGGCCAACTCGTCTCGGACGCGATCGAGGACGGCGCCGTCCATCCCCTGACTCTCCGGTGACGCTGTCTCCCAGGTCAATGTTTCTCCCATCAGCCCGTCTCCTCCCAGCGGCAACGCGATGACAATGACGATCAGACGCACGGCCCAGTCTCTCGTCATCGACGGCCTCTCACGACATCTCGAATGTCATCCCTCCCCGCGGCCCCGCACCTGTGCGTGGCCCGGGGAATGAAGTGCACCACGCAGCGAGAAGAGTTACCCAAAGAGAAGCCTGAAGGTCTTGATCTCGAAGGGGGTCACGTCGAAGGTGAAGCCGTTTCCTCTAATCTCCACTGAGCGGACCGACCGTTCAAGACAGTCGCACTCCCTCACTTCCCTGACCTCAAGTCCGAAGTCCAACCTAACCGGTCCCCGGCCGCCGTGGGCCTCGTAGAGGCGCAGGATGATGCCCTCACCGTCCTCGGCCGGCTTCACCGTGTCCAGCACCACGTGGTCTACACTTAGACTGAAGAAGCTGTAACTGGGTCCGAGCTTCCCGGCGCCGGTGGGCAGGGCCTTCGCTGCCAGCGGCACGTTAAACTCGTAGCCCCGGCGGACCACCCCGGTCTGGCCGGGCAAGGGGCTTAAGCCCCTTGCCTGGTGGGGGTAGAGGGCGTAGGCGAACTCGTGCTGGCCACGGTCAGCGGTCGGGTCCGGGGAAGTGGGCGCCCGGAGCAGTGTGAGCCTCATACAGGAGTCTTTGATGTCGTAGCCATACTTGCAGTCGTTGACGAGGGCCACAC
The DNA here is from genome assembly GCA_964536795.1 of uncultured Planctomycetota bacterium. Taxonomy (GTDB): domain Bacteria; phylum Planctomycetota; class DG-23; order CBDVDV01; family CBDVDV01; genus CAZIBA01. The sequence goes on from CAZIBA010000020.1 coordinate 978, forward strand.
CGTAGCCGCCCTCTGAGAGGTCGGCCCAGCGGTGGGCAGGCACCTCGAACTTGGCCCGGTCCCAGGAGGTGGTCCGGTGTGTTGGCCGGTCGACGTGGCCGAACTGAATCTCGTAGGTGGCCCGGCGACTGCGCACGGCCACGGGGAAGGCGGCCTTCAGCATCTTGTCCGTCTCGTGCCAGTCCACCTGGGTGTTAAAGACGACCATGGCCTGGCCGGCATAGAGGGCGACCTCCTGAACGACGGCGCTTCCGGCCCGGGTCCCGTACGTCATTCTTAGGGACGCTTTCTCGGGACCTTTGGCCGTCACCCGAACCGAAGTAGCCTTCAGGATGCGGGGTGGCTTGTCTTCGTAGAAGAGGTCGACGTCCCAGCCGTCGTTGGCGACCGGCTTGTCCTCGAAGAGCTGGAGCTGGTTCCCCCGGGCGCCGGGAGAGAGCACCTCCCGACGGGCACGCTTGTCGTAAATGGATGTGATGTGGCCTGCACCGTTCAGGCGGACGCGCAGTGAACCGTTTTCCAGCTTCCGCGTGCTCACCCGGAGGTCGGAGGCACCTGCCATCTGGCTGGTGCCCCTGCGCACGTCGAAGGTCGCATACCCCATCGAGGGCACGTCGGGGGCCTGGAAAAGGAGTTGGCGCTTGCGACCGGTCCTGACGAGCTGTGTCGGCACGGCCTCGCCGGCGCTGGTCACCACCTCATAGGGCCCACGGCCACGGGGGGCATCGATACTGACCACACCGGTCCGCGCCCAGGACAGGCTGTTGAAGACGGCAAAGGGACGCTCGAGCTCCCCGGTGTCGACGTGCTTCGCCAGCGCAGTCAAGGCCCCGCAGCGCGACCTCTCACCGATGGCAAGCACCTCCTCGTACTGCCTGGCCGAATCCTTATAGACCTCGGCAATGGACGAGCCGGGCAGAACGTCGTGGAACTGGTTGAGGAGGATGAGTTCCCAGCCCCGCCTCATCTCCGTCGTGGGGAACGACCAGCCTGGCCTTCCAGCATGCTCCTGGGCCCCGGCCGGACGAGACCGGCCGGGCCACACCCGCAGGTTTGTGGCCACTGCGCTCCAGAGCTCCGCCTCCCGGTAGAGCAGCTCGGCCTTTCGGTTGTTGCGTTTGGTGCGGGCCTGTGTGGTGTAGGTGCCCCGGTGGAATTCGCCATAAAGCTCGTCATCCCAGACGGGCAGGCGCTGGCACTCCTCCGTCGCCCGGGCGAAAAAGCCGTGGGCCCTCCCCTGCTCGGAGCTGGGCAGGCCCTCCAGGCTCTTTGTGCGTTTGGCGTACTCCAGCATCTGCCTGGTCGGCCCTCCGCCACCGTCGCCGAATCCGAAGAGGTAGAGCTGCTCCCGGCAGATGCCCTTCTGGGAGAAGTTGCGGGCCCCTTCGAGCATCTGCTGGGGTGTGAGACGGCCGTTGTAGGTGTTGGTGGGTGGGAAGTGGGTGAGGATCTCGGTGCCGTCGATCCCCCGCCAGCGAAAGGTGTTGTAGGGGATGCGGTCGAACTGGTTCCAGCTCATCTTCTGGGTGAGGAAATACCTGAGACCCGACTTCATGAAGATCTGAGGCAAGCACGCCGGGTAGCCGAACACGTCGGGCAGCCAGGCGATCTCGGGCTCCACGCCGAACTCCTCCCGGAAGAATCGGCGGCCGTAGATTGCCTGCCGAATGAGCGACTCGCCCGAGGGGATGTTGCAGTCCATCTCCACCCAGGTCCCACCGGTGACCTCCCAGCGACCTTCAGCGATGCGTCGTCGGATGCGCTCGTAGAGTTCCGGGTAGTGCTCCTTGGTGTAGGCATAGAGCTGGGCCTGGCTCTGCCCGAAGACGTAGTCGGGGAACTCGTCCATGAGTGCGTCCACGGTGGAGAAGGTCCGGGCGCACTTGCGCACCGTCTCCCACAGGGGCCAGAGCCAGGCCACGTCGATGTGGGCGTGGCCCTGCATCACGAAGTGCTGCTCGCTGGCAGAGGACGGTCGTCGGAGCACCGGCTCAAGGACCTTCCACGCCTGCGCTGCGAGAACGGCGAGGGTCTCGGGATCGTGCTCGTCGTAGTCGAAGACGTCCACGGACTGGTTCACGACCTCGATGATCTGCGCCCTTCGGGTGGAGTCGGCGGGGAGCTCCTTGGCCAGCTCGACGAGCACCGACGCATCGTACCAGTAGGCACGCATCTCGGGGATGACGGTGGCCAGGTCGGCCCGGCTCAGGACACGGGGCTCACGGAAGCGGCCGAAGGCGTCGTTGGCCCCGGCCTCGACGGCCAGAGTGAGGGGCCGACCGCGCGGGACCACCCCCTGGGGAAGCAGGATTTCGCTCCGGTTGGCATCCAGCCCGTGGAGGGGCTGTCCGTCCAGAAAGGCCACGGCCTCGCCACCCGGCTCAAGAAGGGCCAGGACGGGCCTCCCGGTCAGCTTCTTTGGTACGGTGAAGGTGAAGAGGAACCAGGCCGTCTGCCAGGGATTGCCCCACCGGCGTCCGACCCGGACCTTACGGAAGCCCGGAGCCTTCACGGCTTCGGCCGCGGGCTCGCAGCGACGGGTGAGCCTTATGCGGATGTCCTCGATGGGGGTCAGGTCCGCGTACACGCGCTCCTTGAGCTCGCGCAGGCGCCGGTCGACCTTCCTCAGGTACAGACGTTCCTCCTCAGGTGATACGATCATCAATGACCCCCTTCACAGGGACGTTCCCTTCCAAACGGAACGGACGACTAAACGCCCCTACTGCTGCTGCGTGTCCAGGACGAGACTGGTGGCCAGCCCCCGTTCAGAAAGGACCTCCCCGCCCGCCGGCCGGCGGGTGATGCGCACCGAGCCGGTGAGCTTGCCCTGCTTGGAGAAGCTCACGGTGTACGTCTTGTCCTCATGCTCAACGGTGACGGTCACCTCCCTCTCGGTCTCGGAGGCCTCCGCCTTTGGGTAGTCAGCGTCCGCTGAGGCGGTGGCGTAGAGCACGTGGAGGAAGTAGTCCCGACGGCTGGGTTGGGCCGGGGATACCTCCAGGCGCCAGCGCCCGGTGTCGTCGCGCACGGCCTGGGCCGGGGGCCAGTTCTTGCCGTCCACCCAGAACTCCTTCCCCGGACCACCCACGGCCTCGTAACGGGCCTGGGCAGGCAGCAGCGTCCGGCCCCAAAGCTTTCCGGGGCCGTTGGTGATGGTGAAGGTCTGGCCGGCGACTTCGGGCTCGTTCTGGGAGTGAAGGAGCCAGCGCTTCTTGAACTCTGGTCTGCTGGCCTCCACCCGGTCGAAGACGACGAAGATGTCGGGTCGGAGGTGGAGGAAGGCCCGGGTGAACTCGCTCACCTTGTCCCTCGAGTAGGCCACGGTGGCGTCGCCGGCAACGTAGGTGTAGTGCGGGGTGCACTCGAAGGCGAGAAGCTCCCCGCGGTGGAACTTGGTATTGGGGCCGACGTCGGAAAGCACGTCGGGACTGCCCATATAGACCTGACCGCCGTCGTTGCTGACCGGTTGGTTGGCGTTGGTGCCCCAGTTGCCACCCGTGAACTTCTCGTCGGGGTCGAAGACGGTGACCGTGTTGTGGGCGATGGTGCGGGCCTGGTAGTTGGCCCGGTGGCCCTGGGCGGTGTCGTAGACGCCGGTGTCCAGGGCCAGGGGTGCGTACTTGTGGATGATGAAGGAGTTGTTGTCGCAGTGCTGGTGCCCGCCGTACCACGTCGGTGAGCAGATAAACAGCGCGAACGTAGCGTCCTTCTCCCAGGACGACCGCATGGACGCCCACCCGTAGCCCCGGAAGAGGCGCCCCAGAGGCAGCTCCTCCGGTTTCACCACGGGCACCTCCGGGTCGTACCAGAGGACGTAGGGCCAGAACTTGTGGCCGTCCATGGCGTACTTGTCGCCTTCGGCGTGCCTTCGCTGGGCTCCCTCGATGAGCCAGTCGGACCAGTAGCGGGCCAGACCGTCCGGGCGACGTCGGCCGACCAGGGGCATGTAGCCCAGGACCTGTGAGTCCACGGCGCTGGTGCCGCCCGAGTCGGCCACGTGCACCCGGTGGTGGTCGAAGGGGCGGAGGTTGTAGGCCTGGAAGTGGGCCTCACCGTCCAGACCGTAGAAGTCCCCCCAGAGGTTCTCGCCCGAGGCGCTGCTCCACAGCTCCACCAGTTGGGCGAACTCGTAGGTGAAGAAAGCGCTGTAACTCATTGACTCCTGCCAGCCCCCGTCGCCCATGTTCACGTACTCGTGGATGGGGAGGCCGTGTTTGAGGAGGAGCTCCAGGCCGTCCAGGGCAATCTGGTGCACGCTCTCGTCGTCGATGCCGTCGCCGTAGAGTCCCACGCCCACGTAGAGGATGGGCCCGTACTCAAGGTAGAGGTGGTTGTTGAAGGGGGTGTGCAGCCACGTCTTGTAGCACTGCTGGGCGCAGTAGACTGCCCGCCCGCCGTACTTCTTCCGCTCCGAGGGTCGAAGGTCGTCGTACATCCAGTCGTAGGCGAAGGCCAGGCCCTTGGCCATCCGCGGCCAGGTCCAGGAATCGCCGTCCGTCTCCACCAGGAAGTCCATGATCTTCAGACAGTGCTCTTTGATCTTGGCATCCCGGTTCTCCAGACGGTAGGCGACGACGGCCGCCTGGAGCTGGAGGGGCGTGGCCCACAGGTTCTCGTAGTAGCGGTCGGTCTCGGCCCAGTCCTTGAGCCAGCCGTAGACCTGGGCGACGTTGGTGTCCGACTTGATCCGTTGACGGACGGCCTCCAGGTCCCGCTCGCTGCGGATGAAGATGCGCGGGTGGTCCCTGGGGATGCGGTCAAGCTTGGGCGCCAGTTCCCGTTGGTAGTCCGGGTTGCGGAGCCTCAGCTCGGGCCAGTCAGCCCAGGCCACCGGAGCAAGCCCACTCATCATGAAGACCAGAGCCAGTCCCAAGAAAGCGCTCATCCGGACCGTCGAACACACTGCCGTCCCTCCTATCCGAAAGACCAAAGGCACCAGACACAGACGCTTCTCCTATCCTTTCAGACGCTCCCCGTCAAGGACGGCTTCAAGACGGACCCCTTCTCTCGGTCAGGCTTGCGCCGGCTGGCTCCCTCGCCCCGCCGACTCACGCATTGGTCCGTCCCTACGGGTCCGTATGGAACTGACGTTGGCTGAACCGGAACCAGGTCGTGCAGCTCGTGTGGGCGGGGGTCACTTCTCTCGTGGGCCGTAGTGGGGAAGGGGTCGGCCGAACTCCACGGCCCCCAGGTCGGGAGCGGAGCCCGTGTAGCCGTCGTTCACCGAAGGCAGCACGACGCCTCTGTCGATGGCAGGGCTCCGGGCGCCCAGACGGAGGTCGTTCGCAGCGACCGGGTACTGGCTGGCAACGTCGGCCGGCACAACCGTGCCCGAGGCGAACAGCTCCTTGGACCAGGGAAGCACCAGTCCGTGTGTCTCCTGTCCGCTGGCTGAGCGGAAGTGGTCCAGGGAGCTGTAGCGCTCCTTGTTCCAGTAGGCGAAGCTGCGGAACGGACCACCGACGTAGGCGTCGTAGTCCCAGTTCGACTCCTCGATGGGGCAGGTCAGCTCGACGGCGTAGGGAGCTTCCGAACCGACCAGGAGGTTGTTGCGGAGGTAGAAGTAGCGTGCCGGCCCCTCGTTCGACCACACCCGGAAGGGCACGCCCTTCTTGACCACCGTGTTGTGGAGGATGACACCACCCGAGGTCATGTGCCCGGGCCGGGGTGGGGTGAGGTGCAGCTTGAAGGACTCGTGGCCGATGTTGTAGAGCACGTTACCCACAGCGTAGGCCGGGCCCCCCCGGGCGGGCTGAAAGCTGATGCCCATCGAACAGTTGGTCAGCCGGTTGTCGTAGGCCCGGGTGTTCTGCTCGGAGAAGTCCAGCTCGATGCCGTCGTCGGTGCACTCGGAGATGTCGTTGTTGTGGATGTCGATGGCCCGGACCGGATAGGGGGGACGGGTGTCGACGCCGTCCTTGAAACCGGAGATGCGGTTGTAGGCAACCACGTGACCGGTGCCGGAAAGCTGGATGGCCCGGTACTCGCCGGCTGCCCTCTTCCGCCAGCTGCACAGGCCCTCCAGGACGTTATCAACGATGCACAGGCGCTGCTGCTGACCGTCCGCGCTGATTCCCGAGCCCACCTCAGAGAAGCGACACGAGCGGACCGTGACGTGTGAGGAACCGGACAGGTCCATCGCGAACTGAGCGTTGCGGATGCTGATCCCCTCGAAGAAGACGTGCTCCAGACCGATGGCCGAGGCGGCTCGACCCCGCCGGGGACCGTGGACGGTGACCTGTCCGTCCACCGCCCTCCAGACGATGGGGGCTTCGCCAGTGCCACTGGCGGTGAAGGAGACCGGGCCCAGGTAGACCCCCGCCCGGAGGAGCATCAGGTCGCCCGGGCGGGCGGCAGCGTCGGCGGCGGCGATTCCCCGGAAAGGACTCAACTCGGTGCCCGTGCCTCCTCCCTCGCCGGGGACCACGTGGAAGACCCGCAGCGGCTCGGGAGCCTCGGGCTCTTTCCACGTCCGCATCGTCAGGGTGCGGGCCTCACCTCCGCCGTCGGGGTCCGTCAGTTCGAGCTGGACCTCGTACTCGGTGTCGGGCGTTAGGGTGAAGATGCTGCCCGCGTGGATGGTCTGTCCCTGGGGCGGCCGCCGCTCCTGCATGGCCGCCGACTCGACCCGGAAGAGGGGCATCGCCTGGCGCCAGTCGGCCTCACCCGCCGGACGGTAGCGCAGCGTGACCAGGGCGTTCCCGTTGTCATCCCCGCCCACGAACCAGCGGAAGCCCAGACAGTGGAGCGTGGGCAGTTCGGGCTCCAGCGTGAGCGCCACCGAGCCGTCACCCGCCCACAGGTCACCCGCACAAACCACGACGCTGCAAACAACCACCAAGAAAACCAATAGCCGCGACGCTGTCCTCATAAGAACCCCAGCTCTCTCATAGACGACCATCCCCGTGCTCCTACTACCGTCCCGGAAGCTGGCCGTCAAGGGGCTCTTCAGGTGCCCTTGCCGGGGTACCCGCCGGCCGGCGGGCTACGGCTCCGGTCCCTCGGAAACAGTCACGGACGAGCCTTGCGAGGACGGGCGGGCTGTCCTGAACCTACGGAGGAGAAGCCAGAGGCCCGTGACCGCAAGGGCAACACCAAGGGCATCGAACCACAGAGGCTGAAAGCGGACGGACGCGGAGGGGTCCCCCGTGTAACCCGGGATCTCCACCCGGAGGACGTTGCTCACCAGCAGGCCCAGCGAGTTGTTCAGGGCATGGCCGAACAGGCAGGGCAGGAGGGACCGCGTCTCGATGAACCACCAGGCCAGCAGAACCCCCAACACGAGCGCCATCGGAGCCTGGAACAGGTTGAGGTGAACCACCGCGAAGAGCGCGGCAGACACCAGAACCGCCTTCTTCACCCCGTACCTGCCCACAAAACCACGCAGGATGAGCCCACGAAAGAGGAGCTCCTCGGTCACGGGAGCGACGATGGCAAGCAGGAACACCGAGCCCCACACGCTGGTTTTCCCCCCGGAGAGCTCCTGGAGCATCTCGCTGACCCAGGTGGGCACGGGCAGGAGCGTACGCAGGAGGTTGTCCAGTTCAGAGAGCAGGATGTGCACGCCAGCAACGGTGAGAGCCATGGGGACCAGAAGCGAGGCGCGGAACGACCGGAAGGGGAACACCTCGCCGAAAGGTGCTCCGGTCTTCCCGAAGCCCTGCATCAAGATCAGCCCCGCGGCAACGAGGTTGGCCAGGGCCAGGGCCGTCGGGTTCCTGAAGAAGGGGTACTGCACGATGCCACTCAGGATCCACAGCAGCCCCCCCAGCCCGGCCTGAAGGAGAACGAAGAGGACCAGAAGCCAGACGGCCTGCGCAATGCCCGGGTAGTGCTTGGGGCGTTCCATCCCCAGCTCCTCGCTTCACCTTCCTGTGGCGCAGAGCCTGTCTCGCGCATCACTTGGCCGTGCTCGCCGATCGCCCCCCCCCGACGGGCACGCTCTCTCCCATTCCATTCCGACCCTTAGGGGATGGGGGGAGAGGGCCCGCCGCGGCGGGCCGGTCGCCCTCAGTGTACCCTCTCTGCTTTTCCCTTGCAGACCAAAAAGCGCCGTCTTAGCATCGGCGTTCCCGGTCCGGGCATGGCACCGTGACGTCGGGGTGGCACCCTCGAATAGCCTTCGGGGTCGGCGGGTTCCGAGTGGTACGTCAGAGGAGAGCAGCGGTGACGAAGAAGCTTGAGATGGAGGTGGAGGAGGTGCCCCGTGGTCAGCTCGTCAAGCTGCTGCTTGACGGCGAGCGCGTGAGCGGCGTCGTCATCAACGACCTCCAGATGCGCATCGGTCGAGCCGTGGTGCACATGGGTGGCATCGGTGGCGTGAGCACCGACCGGAAGCACCGGATGAAGGGGTACTCCCGGCGGGTGATGGAGTACTCCAACGAGTACATGCTGACGAGGGGCTACGACGTGTCGCTGCTCTTCGGCATCCAACATTTCTACCACAAGTTCGGCTTCGCCTGCTCTCTGCCCGACTACAGGCTCACCCTCACCACCCGCATCGTCGAGCAGGTCACGGCCGACCACCGAAAGGCAGCCACCGTCAAGGTCCGCCGGGCGCGGAAAAGGGACTTCGCCCGCATCCGCACCATCTACAACCGCCAGTTCGCTCGTCGCACCGGGACCGTGGTCCGCCCCCCAACCTGGACCGGCTACCGGATGGGAAGCTCCTGGGGTTCCAAGACCCTTACCCTGGTGGCTGCGGACGGCCGGGGTCGCATCCTCTCCTACGCCAGCTTCGACGACCGCGCCGACGCCCTGAACGTCTTCGAGCTGGCCGGCGACCTCAGGACCTACCCGGCCCTCCTGGTCGCCCTCGCCGGCGAGGCCGTCAAGAGGCGGGTGGAGAAGTTGACCTTCTTCCTGCCCCCGGACGATCCCTTCGCCATCTACGCCCGCCGACTGGGCGGAAGCCTGCAGACCAACTACCACTACTCCGGCGGCGGGATGCTCCGGATCATCAACCTGGTGACCCTGTTGGAGAAGTTGGAGCCGGAACTGACCGCTCGGCTGGCCAGCTCGGACCTGGCCGGGGCGCGCTCGTCCTTCACCCTCAAGACCGACATCGGCGTGGCTAACGTGACGGCCGCTGACGGTCGGGTGAGCACCCGCCGGCCGGCGGGTCGGGGGGCCAAGACGGTCGCCGTCGTCCCCCAGCACGTGCTCAGTCAGCTCCTGTTCGGCTTCCGCACCGTCGCCGACGTCACCGCTGACGCTGGCGTGCGCGTGCCCAGGAAGCTCCTGAGACTCCTGAGCGTGCTCTTCCCCTTCCATTGGCCGCACGTCTCTCGTCCCGACTACTTCTGAAGGGGAGAACGAAGCTCGTTTCTTCGGGGATAAGGCCGTTGACAGCGAGCGCGGGGAGGACCTATAATCCGCCTGGGGTGCCGACGGCTGGGCTCGAAGAGGAGAGCGCGGAAGCGAAGGGGTGACCCATGCAGGTGAGGACCCTGGCCGGCTACAGCGCAGGTGAAGATGTGGCTGTCGCCACCTTCGAACGACACAGCTTCGCTCACCGCGAAGCGGTCACCGCTATGTTGACGCAGCTTTGTGACCGGGTTGAGACCGGGGAGTTCGTCAACATGGTGCTCAACGCTGCCCACCTGGAGTACGTCTCCAGCGCACATCTGGGCAAGCTCATGACTCTGAGTCGACTCATCACCCAGGCCGACGGGCAGCTCAAACTGTGCTCGCTGGAACCTCAGTTCCACGACATCCTCCGCACCACCAGGTTGAACGAGATCTTTGAACTCTACGACGACGAGCAGACGGCCCTGGAGTCCTTCGCCGCCGGTGAGGCCACTGAGGCCGCCGGACCCGAGGAGTAGGAGCACCGTTATCAGAAAGGACGCCTAGCACGTGACCGACGCCAGCCCGGCTGTGCCCGACGGGCTGATCCTGCTTCACATGGATCAGGACTTCGCCGCCGAGAGCGTTCCCCTGGCCCTGGCCACCCGTGAGCTCCTGGAACGCTACAGTCACGCCAAGCACGTCAGACTGCTCCTCAACTTCGAGGGCATCAAACAGCTCTCCAGCGAAGCCATCGGCAACCTCATCATCCTCAACCGGAACCTCCACAACCGCCGCGGCATCGTCAAGCTCTGCGGACTGGAGCCCGACGTCTGGAACCTGTTCCTCAACGCCAGGCTCAACCGCGTCTTCGAAATATACGACACGGAAAAGAACGCCCTGCGCAGCTTCCGCAAAGAGTAGCCCCTGCCGACAGTCCGTACACGACCCGATGACCGTGGTCCGGGAAAGACAGGAACACCCGTATGCAACTGGCCGACCGATTGGGGCGAATCCCCCCCTACCTCTTCACCGAGCTCAGAGGCAAGATCCGCCAGGCCCGCGCCCAGGGCCGGGACGTCATCAGTCTGGCCATCGGCGACCCCGTCGAGCCAACACCTGAGCC
>CAZIBA010000021.1:0-11294 GCA_964536795.1 uncultured Planctomycetota bacterium
TTTGCAGAGCAGCCGGGGAGCTTGTTTCTGGACGGCCCAAGGGGCAAGCTGAGATTGGCGGTGCCACTCCTGAGCACATTCGAAGGGAGCAGAGCCGGGGGGCCGACCGGCGCGAAGATGAGGAGGTGAGCAGACGTGGTTACCAGTGAACTTGGTTCAGCCTCCATTTCACCCAGGAAGCCCGTGCCCGCCGGCAGTTACGCCACCTTCACCCTGACCTACACCGCCGGTCCCTTTGGCATCGACGACCGAGGAAGCATCAAGATCGCCTTCCGCGACATGAGCGATGCGGGCAACCTGCAGTGGACCGAACCAGCCGGCCCGGGCTATGTGTCCTTCCGGACGACCGGGAGGGCGCGGCTTGAACCGTCGGCCGACGCGGACGTCCGTCCCTGGCGGCAGGGCCTGCGCCTGAAGGTGGTCGACGGGTTCCTGCGGCCGGGAGAAGAGATCGTGGTGGTCTTCGGGGATCGGTCCGGGGGGTCGCCGGGTTGGCGGGTGCAGACCTTCTGTGAGGACAGCTTCGAGTTCCGGGTCCTGGTGGACCGCTTCGGGACGCTGGAGTACGAGTACCTGGAGGCCTCTCCCGAGGTACGCATCGTACCCGGCGTACCGGCGAAGTTAGTGGCCGTGGCGCCCACGCTGCTCACGGTTGGCCAACCCTTCGAGGTCGGCCTGAAGCTGGTGGACCTCTGGGGGAACCCCGTGGGCCGGGTGCGCCGACGGAAGCACAGGGGCTTCAGGGAGCCCGGGGTCCACGTGCTGCCGTTCCAGGACAAAAAGACCGGGCTGGCTTGTGAATCCAACCCCATCGTGGTTGAAGAGGACGTGCCCCTAAGGCGCTGCTGGGCCGATTTCCACGCCCAGAGCGAGGAGACGGTGGGCTCCAACTCGGTGGAAAGCTACTTTGCCTTCGCCCAGGAGGAGGCCCTGCTGGACATCGCCTCCCACCAGGGGAACGACTTCCAGATAACCGACGAGTTCTGGGCCCGGCTCAACCGTGTCACCAGGTCGGCGTACCGGCCCGGCCGGTTCGTCACCTTCCCGGGCTACGAGTGGAGCGGCAACACGGCCGTCGGCGGCGACCGGAACGTCCTCTTCCGCCGGGAAGGCCAGCCCATCTCCCGCAGCAGCCGGGCCCTGGTGAGCGATGAGGAGGCGTCCTTTCCCGATTCCCCCACGGCCGACGACCTGTTCCGCACGATGAAGGACCGCGACTGCCTCATCTTCGCCCACGTCGGCGGCCGCTGGGCCGACCTCGGCCGTCACGCGGAGGGGCTGGAGTTCGGGGTGGAGGTGCACTCCTGCTGGGGCACGGTTGAGTGGCTCCTGGCCGATGCTTTCCAGCGAGGGTATCGGGTGGGCATCCTGGCCAACTCCGACGGTCACAAGGGCCGGCCCGGGGCCGAGTACCCGGGCGCGAGCACCTTCGGGAGCCGGGGCGGGCTCACCTGCGTCTTGGCCCCTCGGCTGGACCGCCGGGCCGTGTGGGAAGCGCTGCGTGCCCGTCACTTCTATGCCACCACCGGCGCCCGCATCTACCTGGACGTCCGTACAGACGGTGGCGCCATTATGGGTGACGTGATGACGGCCAGGGAGTCTCCTCGGCTCCTGGTGCGCGTCGTGGGGACCGCGCCAATCGAGCGGATCGAGTTCCGCAACGGAATGGAAGTCATCAAGTCCTTTCGTCCGTACACCAAGGCTGACCTTGGTCGGCGGGTCAAGCTGCTCTGGCAGGGCGCGCGTTACCGTGGTCGGGGACGTGCCGCGGCCTGGGACGGAGGGGTACGCGTCGAGGGGAATCGCATCCTAAGCTTTCAGCCCGTCAACTTCGACAATCCCCTGCGCAGGTGCGAGCAGGTCAGTCCCAACGCGCTCCGTTGGCAGTCGGTCACGACGGGAGGCTGGGCCGGCGTCATCCTCGAGCTCGCCGGCACGCGCCGTGGCGTCCTCAAGGTCAGGACGGAGCAGAAGAACATGACGGTTCCGGTCAAGGCCTTGGGTCTGCGAGGACGTACGGTGAGTGCAGGGGGCCTGAGGCTCAAGCTCCAGGCCTATCGGCTGCCCGACACCAATACGGTTCGGGACATGGTCCTGCCTCCGTACCGACCCCGGGGGCTTCGGCCCGGCGACAATCCCTTCTACGTCCACGTCGTCCAGGAAGACGGCCACCGGGCCTGGAGCAGCCCCATCTACCTGGTGAGTGAGTAGTCGGCAGAGCGATCGAGAGACGGGGGAAGGACTTCCGTGAAGGCTCGGCTGCGGTTCGGGGTCGCCGTGCTGGTTCTCACGGGCCTGTTAGGCGGCGTGACGGCCCTTGTGGTCGTCAGCCGACCAGGCACCCTTCGACGTGGCTCAGGGTGCCCTGAGCAATTGACCTTGTCGAAGGGCGCGGGGTCGGTTCCGGCGTCAGGACCCGAGCAGCTCTGGCAGCTCGTGGAGGCAGGGACCGAGCTTGAGGCCCGGAGGGCCGGCACCACCCTTGCCCGTCTGGCTCAGGAGAACCGGGGCGAGCGCCTGAACGCGCCGGGGATGTCGCTCGCCCCTCGGCTCGGTCACGCCAGTCCCCGGGTCCGCACCGTTGCCGTGCAGGTCGTTCGAGAAGCGGAATTGCAGTACTTCATACCGCACCTCGTCTGCCGACTGAGCGACGTCAACTGGCGCGTCCGGTTCGCAGCAGCGGCGACCCTGGAGGAGCTCACCGGACAGGCCTTCGGCGCCTTTGACAAGAACACACCTTTGGAGGTCCGGGATCGGGCCATCTTGAGCTGGCAGGAATACTGGATCGCCCGGGACCCCGGGGACGGCCTGGCCGAGCTCCTGGCCCTCTACGCCAACGATGCCCACCTCGAGCTTGGGCCCGAGCTCTCGGAGCTGGTTCTCGGCCCCCTCGCGGCCGGCGGCGAGGAGGACTTCCCCCTGGCGGTCGAAGTACGGGTCACCCTCTCCGAAACGGGGGACCGGCTGCTCACACTGGTCGTCAGGGCACGACCTGGAGTCCCTGTCCCGAGCGGACTCGAGGGGCCTGTCCCGAGCCAGGTCGAGGGGCCTGTCGCCAGCGAAGTCGAGGGGCCGGCTCCGGCCGAACCCGAGGGCCTGAATCTGGAGGTGCGGATACTCGACGAGGGTGGGCACGCCCTCGTCGAGGCGTCCCTGCCTTGCGAGGTGACTTCCGCCCAGGCGGAGGAGGAAGCTTACGGCCGAGGCACCGCCTCTCTCATACTGCCCGGCGGGCCAGTCCACAAGAAGCCTCTCTCGGGCTGGCCCTGCTTACCGTCGAGACAAGCGAAGCTTGGTTTCGCTCTCCCCGCAGCAGCGGTGGCCGTTGAGTACCAGGTGGTCGCAAGGAGCGCTGAGGAGGCGGCGGCCACGCCCGCCAAGCGCCTGGCCGCCGGTCGGGTCCGTCTGGAGGACGTGAGCTTCCTGCCCTTCGCCCAGTAGGCAAGGGGCTTAAGCCCCTTGTCTAACGGCCGGCGTCGCCTGTCCCGAGCGAAGTCGAGCGGTCCGGCCGCGGTCATTCCTTGCCGGGCAGCTCCTTGCCCAGGACCTGTTCGTAGACCTGTTCCAGGTCGTAGGTCCATTCGGAGCCGAAGGCCAGGATGAGCAGGTAGCGGACCAGCTCTGCTTCCTGAGAGACCTTGAGTGCTTCGCCGCCACCGGCCTGGGCGATTTCCCGGAAGATGGGCATGACGGCCTGTTCGGCCTCACCTCCGAGGAGGCGGGCGTCGATGACGCTCACGATGCCTCCGTCACGATGGAACAGGCGGACCCGGTGCTTGGCCTCGTCCTCTTCGGTCGGGTGGGGCGGCGCGTCTCCGAAGAGGACGATGACCTTGTGGGCTCGTCGGCCCCAGGGGTTGCGGTTGATAGCCTCCCTCAGTCCCGACATCACCGCTTCCGGCTCGTCGCCGCCGCCGGTGATGGGGACGTCATCGAGAAAGCGCTGCAGCAGGCTGACGTCCGTCGTCAGCGGCTGGCCTCTCCCCTCGAAGATGTCTCCGTAGTCCTTGTAGGCCACCAGGCCGACGCGGGCGCCCGGCACCAGGTGGGTGATGACCCTGACCAGGTCGCGGATGCGCGTCTTCACCTCGCCGATGAAGGGCTCCATGCTCTTGGTGGAGTCATACACGAAGACGACGTCGAAGCCTCGAGCCCGCAGCCGGCCGATGTGCTCGCCGAAACCGGGGCCGAAGCCCGGCCCCCGGCCCTCGCCCCGGCCCCCACCTTCCCCCAGCGCCGGTATGCCTGGAGCGCCCGCACGGGTTCCCGGCCCGCCGGCCGGCGGGTGGTCCAGGAGCTCCGCCTGCGTTCGGGGAACGATCGGGGTCTCGGCCAGTGCCGACTCGACAAGCTCCGTCGTCGAGGCCCGCTCCGCTTCCGCTGCCTGCGCCCGGGTGAGGGCGTCTTCGGCCCGGCCCGCCGGCCGGCGGGTGCCCGTGGCCCCGCCCCCACCGCGCATGCCCAGCCGGTAGCCTTCCCCACCACCGGGGGCCACCCGCACCGACCAGACCACCAGCGCCGTCAGCGCAATGAGCAGCACGTGCACCAGGAGTGAAATCACCCAGGGCAGGAGCCTCCTCCCCCGTGGCTCCTTCTCCCGGGCCGAGCTGGTGGTGGCGTTGGTTTGGGCTGCCATGCTATGGGGTCCCCAACGAGAGGTCCTTGTAGCCGGACGCCAAGCAGGTGTCGATGGCCCGGGCCAGCACGTCGAAGGCCAGGCCCGCGTCGCTGATGAGGAGGACGGGGAGCTCGGGCAGCGCAATGTCCGTGAGCCTCTGTTGCAGCTCCTCGAAGGTGGTGCAGCGGACGTTTCCCAGGCGGATGGTGCGGCCGGCCGGGCCCTGCTCCAGACGGATGACGATGGTGGTGGCCTCGGCCGTCAGCTCGGCCGATTCCTGGGCGCCCAGGGTGCGAAGGGAGCTGCGGACCTGCACCTCCCTTAGGGCGATGTGGGTGGCCAGGAGGAAGAATATCAGGAGCAGAAAGACCACGTCCACCATGGGGGCCATCTGCAGCTCCAGGCCCCCAAGGTCGTCCTCACGCTCGGCGATCCTCATGTCGCTTCACCCATCAAGCTCGTCACTACGGCGGCGCGACCACCGCCCCGGGCCGCTCGGCCCGGATTTCGATTTCCCTCACCCCGGCGGCCTGGCAGAGGCGACAGACCTCCTGCACCCGGCCGCAGGAGACGTTGCGGTCGGCCCGGACGATGACGGTGGCGGCCGCGGGCCGCTCCTCGGCGGCGGCGTGGAGGAGGGCGGCCGTGAGCCGGGCCCGCAGTGCCTCGTCGTCGAGAGGCTGGCCGCCAACGACGACCTGGCCGTTGGCCCGGAGGTTGAGGACCAGGCGCTCACCGGGAGTTGTGAGCTGCTTGGCCGCCGTCATCTCCGGTAGCTCGACGCGCAGGTCGAGGTTGGTCTGGATGAGCTGGGAGGTGGTGAGGAAGAAGATGAGGAGCAGGAAGACGATGTCGATCATCGGTGCGATGCTCAGTTCCAGTCGTCGGGTCTGCTGCATCTGGAGGTTCATTCGGCCTGCTCCGCTGCGGGCTGAACGGCCCGGGGGTCCTCGGGAGCGGTGGGCCTGGTCGTCCGGGGGAGCTTGACGGGTCGGAGGAGCTGCTCGCAGGTGGTCTCCAGCTCGGCGGCGATGGTCGAGATGCGGTTCTGGAAGTAGTGGAAGAAGAAGAGGGCCGGTATGGCCACCACCAGGCCCTCCAGGGTGGTCACCAGGGCCATGGAGATGCCCCTGGCCAGTGCCGCCGGCCTGACGCCGGCCGAGGACAGGGCCAGGGCGTTGAAGGAGGAGATCATCCCCAGCACGGTCCCCAGGAGCCCGAGCATCGGCGCGACCACACCGATGAGGTTGAGGTAGCTGGTGCGCTGGCGAAGCGTACCCAGTTGCTTCCGACCCTCGTCCTCCATCGCTGTGCGGACCTCGCGGTAGCCCAGGGGGAGGTTGACGATCCCCCCTCCCACGACCCGGGAAAGCAGCGAATCCTCGAGCCTGGCGAACTCCAGGACATCCTTGAACTGCCTGGCCCGGATGAGTCTCTGCAGCTCGCCCACCGTCGATTGGGGGATGAGCTTGGTCGTCTGGATGGTACGGAAGTGGTCGATGACCAGCCCCAGGGCGACGAAGCTCAGGGCGATGACGACCCAGCCGACGACACTCCCGGAGCGGACGATCTGCCAGAGCGAGACGGTGGTCTCTGTCTCGGCCTGGTCCGCTCCCGTCGACTGGGCCCAGGCGAGCTGACCCGCCAAGGCCAGCAGAGCGAAGAGCGCCAGCCAAATCCCCACACGGCTTCCGGTTGTCAGTCTCATCACTCCTCCAGACGACAGTGCGTCAGTTCCCCTGGGTCAGTTTGGCCCTCACCTGGCCTTCCAGTGCGCTGAGCGCGGCGAGCTGACCCTCCCGGGCCAGGTCGCCGTACAGCTTCCTGCTGACCACCAGGACCTCGAGGGCCTCCTGGTGCCGGCCCAGCCGGTCCAGGCCGAGGGCCAGGTGGTAGCGGGCGTCCATCCACTCGTCGAAGTCACGGTTGCTGATGGCCGACAGTTGGCGGAAGACCCTCAGGGATTCAGGATACCGGCCCAGCTTCTCCTGGGAAAGGGCCCAGGCGAAGGCGGCGGCCGCGGGCCACGAGGTCGGGTCGGTTCCGCCCAGGATGCGGGCGGCCTGGTCGGGGTTTCCCGCGTCGAGATAGGCTTTGGCCGCAGCTGAACGGAGGTCATCGACGACGGTCTGGTCGTCGGCCGGGGCCCGCAGGAGGCCCTCAGAAAGCACCTGGGCGGCCTTGGTGTGTTGGCCGGCGGCGGTCAGCACCCGGCCGGCCTGGAGATAAAGCCTGGCCTCCGCCTGCTCCGGCGTAGCCAGGGCCAGCTCCACCAGCCGGGCGATACCTCGCACGGACTGTGAGTCGGCGGCCGGGTCCGCGGCGCGGGTCCACTGCTGGGCCAGACGGAGCGCCAGGACGGGCAGTGCGGGGTCTCGGGGGAACCTGCGGGCAAGCTCATCGACGACGGCAGCGGCCCGGGGCAGTTGGGCGAGTTTGGTCAGGGCGTCGACCTTGGCCAGGAGCGCTCCTCGGTGCAGTTCGGGCTGTTCTCCCGCGAGCACCCTGTCGGCCAGTGCTACCGCGGCCCGGTGGTCGGCGACGAGGTCCGTGCCGTAGACACCTGCCAGGGCAACCGCTGCTCGTGCTTGCAGTTCGGTGAGCGGCTCTTCTCCTTCGCCCAGGACGTCTTCGAGCCTCCTCCGTGCCTCATCCAGCGGCAAGCGAAGCTTGCCGGCCTCGGCGCCGTCGGCCAGGCCCTGACGGTAGAGCCCCCAGTAGCAGCGGGCTTCCAGCACCAGGACCAGTTCCTTCGCCTCACCGTCCTTCTCAAGGTGGGCAAGAAGCCTCAGGGCCTCCTGATGGTGGCCGGAAGCGTCGGCGTCCTGGGCGAGCAGTAGACTCGCATTCGTCGCGGCCGTGGAGTTGGGATATTCCTTTCTCACGTTTTCGAGCAGTCGGCTGCGCCGGTCCTTGAGGGCGGGGTCCTGTCCGTCTTGGAGGAGCCGTTGGCAGATGTCGGCCTGGAGGAGCATCAGGCCCGGGCGGACGGCCGGGTCAATGGCGTCCGTGTCCAGGTTCTCCAGGATGGTGAGCCCCTCCCCAAACCGCCCCGTGCGATGGAGGGTGACGGCAAACTCGGCACGAGCCCGGGCAAGGTCCTCAGCGGGCACGGTCTCTGTCACTTCATCGACGTTCTTGCGGTAGAGGTCGGCAGCGGCTTCGTAGTCGCCGGCGGCAAAGCGGCCCCGGGCCCGGACCAGGCCCTCCTCGGCCGTCGGCGCAACCAAGCGGGGAGAGAGCCGACGTGCCTCAAATACCAGGTCCGCAGCGTCTCGGCCGCAGGCCGGGTCCAGGGGGCCGACCTCACGGGCGCTCCTCACCGACTTCCGGACCCAGGTCCCGAGTTGGGGGGACGCGGGGTCGCCTTCGGCCACGATGCGGGCCTCGGCCAGGTAGGCCCGCGCCAGGCTTAGGGCCAGGGCCCCACCCAGTTCTGATCGGTTCTCAGCGGGGAACTCCCGGCGGAAGGCCGCCGCCACGTTCTCAGCTTCTGACACTCGACGCTGGGCCAGGAGGACGCTCACCAGGTGGAAACTGGCCTGGGCCCGGAGGCCAGGCGCCTCCTGGGCCTGCGGCGAAGCCAGCGTCCGGCGGAGGACGTCCTCGGCCGCCGGCAGGTCCCCGGCCTCTTTCAGGCACACCCCCCGAGCCACGGAGCAGGCCAGGGAGGTGTCCGTGTTCCGGTAGGTGAAGGCCAGACGGGAGAACTCGTCGGCGGCGTCGGTGAGCAGCCCTCGTCGCCTCGGATCTCCCTCATCCAAGGTGGCCGCGTAGGAGTATTGGGCTGCCGGCGCCTGGTAGGCGGCCTGGCGCTGCAGCGACCTGAGCTGATCGACGACACGCCGGTCGGGCGGGCTCTTCCTCTCTTCCTCGGCGAGACGTTGCTTCAACCGTCCCAGCAGCTCGCCGAGCGCCGACGCCGCCTGTTCATACAAAGAGACGTTCTCTTCCTCCGGTTGGGCGTTGTCGAGCGTAGCTATGTTGAGACGCGCCGCCTGCAGGTTGGCCTGAAAAGTCTCCAGCGCTCCGGGAAACTCCTCCATGAGCCTCTTCGCCGCACCCCAAGCGAACGTCCGGACCTCCGCCGTTCGCCCGGCTTCAGCCAGCTCTCGGTAGCACTGGAAGAGCCGGTTGAGGAGCTCCAGGCGCCGGGCGGGCTCCCGTTCGGCCGCGAGGGAGCGCTCGTACTCCTGCGCCTTGGTGAGGAGAGCCTCCGCTGCTCCGCCCTCCTCCGCGTGAAGCGACCCCGGGAGGCCGGCCGCCGTCAGCAGGAGCAGAAGCGGAATGACCGCCCACCAGCGGCCAGGAGACGCGCCTCCCCCGACTCGCGGCGGAGAGAGGGCACTCGGCACGCCGCCCAGGGAGCTCCTGTGGACATGTGCGTGGAGCACGGTCATCTCCACTGCGCTAAGCAGGGACGGGGCTTCAACCCCGTCTGTCCCGCTCTCAGTTCTACCACGAGTCCGCGAACTCCTGTCCCCACCACGTTTCGGGGCCGTACCACCTCGATCGCCCCGGACGAATCATCTCTTCGTACAGGTACTCGTTGGCTAACGTCTGATACGGTCGGATGACCTCGTCACGCTGCATGAAGTTCTGCCTGGCCAGGAGCCGGGAAAGCGGGGGCAGCTCGTTCCGGTTCAACAAGAGCCCCAGGGCCTCCGCAGCTATCGCCCGCACGTGAGCGTCCGAGCTGCCCCCGAGATGATCGATCATCGGCTCGGCCATGGACCAGGCGTGCATCAGGGCCAGTCCATGTACTACCTCGCGGTCCACGTAGTGACTGGAGTTGAGGACCTTCTGCAACTCGGGCACCGCCCGGCCCGTCCGAAGGGAGGCCAGACCCAGCACTGCCAACCGCTGCGCGTGAATCACCTCCCCATCCTTCTTGCCGTGCGTTCGCGCCAGGAAGCCGGCGATGGGCTCGAAGGCCTGCTGGTCCCCCAGCATCCCCAGGGAGAGCATGAGGTACCCTTGGAGGGTTTCGTTCCTGGCCGCGGCCAGGTTCGCTCTCAGGAGCGGGATGAAGGCCCTGTCACCGGAGATGGCCGCGGCCATGGCCGCCGCCGAACGGGCGACGGGAGGTTCCTTCTCGTTCCTAAGCAGGGCCTCGATGCCGGTGAGGGCCGTGCGCGCCCCGGACGTGGTGTAGGGCCCCTGGGGCGAGCTTCGGGGCCGGGCATAGAGCCCCAGGGAGAGGATGGCGAAGCCCCGCAGCCGGTCGCTGGGGGGCTGGTCGGCAATGAAGTCCAGGAGCGGACCGACGGTGCGTTGGCTTCCGATCTCCCCCAGAGAGATAGCAGAGAAGGCCCGGACCGAATCGCGGAGGGGGAAGAACCGATTGTCGTCCTCCTTGTGGAGGGCGTTGAGAAGGGCGTCGTCGGCGCTGGGGTCACCGATCTCCCCCAGGGCGATGGCTGCCGATCCGCTCATGCGATGGAGAAAGAGCCAGAGAAGGCGACGCGACGCCTTCTGGACTTGTTGCTTTCCAGGCCAGGGATAGTTGACGTCCAGCGTGCGGACCGCGCGGTCCACGGGATTGGTGAGAAAAGCTTTGAACCCGGCCACGTCTGCGGGCGAACGGTTTCGGCCGATGGCGATCAGCGTGTAGGTGATGTTGTGAGAACAGCCGTAGCCGAAACCGCCCGATTCCATCTCCGCCATCGCGTGGTGCAGGGTCGCCAGCGACGGCAGAGTCGCGGCCTGACGGAGGGTCCGCGCGAAGTTTCGCGCGAGGCCGTCATGGTGGAAATCCAGCGGGTCGGAGGCGACGGCCCAGGAAAACTTCCTTACCTCCTCCGGCCAGAACCCCAACACCGGCCGGTTGTTGGCATCGCGCACCCTGTCGACGTCGGCGTATGCAGACGCCAAACCCAACGCTACGTAAGCCGAGAGGCGCGGCTCACTCTTCTCCCTGCTGCGCGCGTGGCCCGAGGGCCTATGAGGGTAATGACCAGACCAACCGCCCTTGGACTCGATGATCTCTTTCAACGCCCGAAGGGCCTCGTCGCTACCGATGAGGCCGATGGCCAGCACCGCGGCCTGGCGGACTTGCAGCTCCTCGTCGGAGACCAGGGCCTTGAGGGCCGGCAGAGCACTCTCCGCACCCATGCCGCCCAATGCCAGGGCGGCGTACACCCGCACCTCGGGCTCCTCGTCGCCGCAGGCCTTCAGCAGTGCGCTGGTGGCCCGAGCGCGCAGGTCGGTCACTTCCCCGGGAGAGAGCTTCTGCCCTTCGGCAGCCGTCTGGGGCAGGGCCACCAGGTACCGGTCGCGGTTGGCCTCCCACCAGTGCTCCCAGGTCCAGGGAAACTCACGGATGGTGAGGGGGGGAACCGGGTGGCCTGGCGGCGGCTCGACCGCAAGAGCTGCCTGCGGCGGGGCTGTCTCAGGGGGAGCCTCCTCAGCGAAGGACCCGCCGGCTGCCGCCGTCCAGAGGAGCGCCGTCACGCAGGCCAGAGCAGGCAAACGCGTCTGTTTGCGGGAAGACGCCGTCACGAGCACCATGTTCAAGCTCCACACACACCCGTGGGTACTGTACTCCGCCGTGGAGCAACTTTCAAGCGAGAACCCGCGCCGGATCCCAAGGGCACACCGGCCTCCCGCCCTACTCGGCGCCCCGCGCTGGTGTCCTGTCCCGCAACCTCGCCGCTCGCCGCGGGCCCGTGACCTG
>CAZIBA010000022.1:0-10999 GCA_964536795.1 uncultured Planctomycetota bacterium
CAGTGTTCTTCCATCCCGCGACAACCTGAAGCGCAGGGTCACCGGACCGAACTCCGTGGGCATATTGCCGAAGACGGTTTCTCGGTCGCGTCTCACCCAGGCGAGCGGCACCAGACGCAGAAGGTGAAGTTCGTCTTCGCGAACCTGGTCGTCGATGACCGACAGCCTGGCCAGGTAGGTCGCCAGCGAGGCGACGCCAAGGAGCCCGCTCACGCCACCCCGGGTCTCGCAGGAGACGTAGGTCTTGCGTGAGATGCCTCCGCCAAGCAGGCCGTACATCCCCTCGAGGAACCCCCGCCGGTCTCCCAACTGGTGCGAGTGGAAGACGTTCCAACTGTAGCAGGGCTCACAACTTGATATCTCGTGGTCGAGCACCGGCACCTGCCAGCATTGCGACTCGCGCCGGTAGAGTCTCCTCTGCGGGCCGTTGCGGAACCAGTGCAGCGCCGACCGCATCAGTTGCCCGCTCGCACTGAGAAGCCCGCCGAAAACCGGGAAGAGCGGACCGGTGTCCAGGTAGAAGGCGTG
The DNA here is from genome assembly GCA_964536795.1 of uncultured Planctomycetota bacterium. Taxonomy (GTDB): domain Bacteria; phylum Planctomycetota; class DG-23; order CBDVDV01; family CBDVDV01; genus CAZIBA01. The sequence continues at coordinate 529 of CAZIBA010000022.1, forward strand.
TCTGGTTTCTTCTCTCGTGTCTCCCGATATCGCGGTGGGAACGAACGGGTGGCTCCTGCCCTTTTCGTCCTTCCACTTCGGGAGCTCCGCGCACTTGGCCCGGATCGCCTTGCCGAAGCACCTCCTGTAGTCCCTGGCCTCGGCCGCGAACTCACCTGCGCGCGGGTGGCCGACTCTCTTGAGCAGGCGGACGGCCGTGGTCAGTCCCTTGAAGTTCCACCCGTCGTTCCACACTGCCTGGATTCTCGTTCGCTTGTCGGTGGCGACGGCCGGGGGCATGATCCCCTCGACTCCTCCGTGTCCGGTGATGCCCCGGGCGTAGACGACGAAATCACAGGCCCGCTCGATCCTGTCGGTCCACCGCTTGATGAACCGCTCGTTTCCCGAAAGCAGGGCGTGCTCCGCAATCGCGTAAAGGAGGGCCCCATGGTCGCTCAGCCAATCGATCGAAGTGAGCGCCTTGGGCGTGCTCAGGTACCCGGGATGGAGCTCGAAGCAGTCGCCGGGCGGAACCACCGTCCCCTGCTCGTCCGTCAGCATCCTGAGGTGCCTCTCGACCACGTCGTGATACCCCATCGTATCCAACAGCATGACGCACCTCATCGCCATTGGCGTGGCCCAGAGGTTGGTGTAGGTGTAGGAGCCGGTGAGGAAGGAGTAGTGTCCGTCGGCGGGGTTCCGCTCGGCGACGAGCTCGGCGAACTTCAGGCTGTGGGTGATGACCTCGTTGACCTCCCGCTCAGGTGTTTGCACGCGTGCAGCTGACCGGGGCCGCCTGGACCAGTAGCGGTTCGCTTCTTTGAGCGCGCGGTCGTAGCCGAGCGCACGCTCCCTGTCGAAGACCTTGGGCTCGCTGGGCAGCATCGGGATGAGGAGGTCAACCGACGCGCCGACCTGGGCAGGCATCTGAACGTAAAGGAAGGGGTGGGCAACACCGCGTCCCCGAGGACGAAACACGAACCGGCAGCCCTTGCTCCTGAGCGCTGCCAGCCTCACCTTCCCTCTGGCTTCGACCAGACGCACCTCCTTCCGCGAGGAGAGCGCACGGAGCCGTCGCGGGTAGACGGACCTCTCTTCCTCGAAGCGGTTCCCGCGGATGCGCATGTTCGAGCGGAAGTGCGGGGCGTTGATCGCGACGATAACGCCGTGTGTCTTCTCCAACGGCAGCGCCGTGCACGCGTCCTGGACCGAAAGCCGAACCCAGGCAAAGAGCGGCTCAATGCCCGTCTCAATCGCCTTTGCGCCCGGCACATGGCCGAACACCTCCTGTCTCAGCAGCAGACCGTCCTCTGACCATTCCGTCCAGAGCACCGGCGCCGCGCCGTCCTTCCACCCCTGTTCCACCATCCCGTCGTCACGTGTCAGGTACACCGGCCTGGCGCGTGTGAGGGTACTGTCCACCCGCTCGGGGAGCGACGGGATGAAGGCGAACTGCGCCCCCTGGCCTTCCCACTTGGTGGTCCGGCGGTTGAGGAAGGGCTGAGCGATGATGGTCCCGTTCCAGAGCACGTTGAAGCGAAAGAGGTGGTCCTTCCAGCCGACGGGCGTCCAGATGTCAGGCAGGTCGCTCCACCAGGTGCAGGCGGTCTGGAAATCTCCTTCTGCGCGGACGTCCCTGCTCACGTTCTTGCTCATCTTTGCCTCCCTCCGGGGCACCGAAGGTGCTCCGGTCCGTCGCTGTGGGGGCGTCAGAGGCACGGCCTCTTCCGGCTCGCCTGCTACGCTACGAAGCACGAGGCAAAGCCCCGATCTCCAAGGGAGCACATAAGCCAACGCCCCGGACTGTATCAAGCCCCAGCGGAGTGGTCAAGATAGCGGCACCCGCCGGCCGGCGGGTTGACGACGCGGGGGAGGCCGCTGCCGCGGCGACTGGACGGGCGACGGGGTAGGGGGGAAACCGTCTGTGGCGGCCCTGTCCTTCGCCGGCCAACGGGTCACCTGACGTGTACCTTGGTGCCCTCAGCCATGGAGGTGTCGGGGCGGGCGACGATCTGGTCGCCTTCCGTGAGCCCCTCGGTCACCTCCAGCTCCAGGTCGCTTCGAAGTCCTATGCGCACGGGAGCTTGACGCAGCCGGCCGTCGACCACCACCAGGACGTAGAACGACCGGTCAGGCGCCTGCAGGACGCTGAAGCGGGGCACCGTCAGGGCGTCCGTCTTGGCGCCGGTGACGAAGCGGGCCTGCAGCCGGTAGCCCACGCCGAGCCCCTCCGGCTTGCCCTGGAAGTCAACGATGACCTTCACACGCTGCTGCTCCACTCCCAGGGAGGAGAGCTTGGTGAAGCCGGCCGGCTCGATTCGCTTGACCTTGGCGGGAATCTCGGTGCCACCCAGGGCGCTTTCCAGCAGCACCTCTGCACCGACCCGTAGGCGCAGCGCATCCTGGGTGAGCACGTCCACCAGGACCTCGAGCTCATCGAGATTCCCCAGGAGCAGCAAGGGCTGGCCGGCGGTCAGGGTGCGGTCGCCCTGCTCGAACCGCTCCAGCACGACGCCGGCGATGGGAGAGCGGACGGAGGCCAGCTCCAGTTTGTGCTCAGCCCGCACCAGGTGGGAACGGGCCTGGGCCAACTGGTGGACCAGGGTATCCCGCTGGAGCTGTTCCAGGTCCAGGTACTCCTCGACGTAGCGCGGGCCCAGTTTGACGATCGTCAGCATGGTGTCCGTCGCCGCTCGGTAGAACTGCTGGCGCCTCAACTCGACCAGCGAGGTCTCGGCTGAGAGTCGAGCGTCGTCCAGGACCCTCTCGGTGACCGCCCCGTCGGCAGCCAGCGCCTCTGTTCGGGCCAGTTCCTTGCTGGCGCGCTCGCTCCGCGCCTGTTCCGCTTTGACCTGTTCATCCGAAGCGCGCAGCACCTCCTCAACCGCCTTCACCAGCTCCTTGGTCTCGAGCAGGATAGTCGCTTCGAGGGCGTTGCTGTCCTTGACGGCGATCCTCGCCCCGATTTCGGCCACGGCGCCTTTGGCTTCGGCGACGGCTTCGACAAAGGGCACCAGGTCGAACTCCGCCAGAGCCTGACCGGTTTCCACCTCGTCGCCGGGCTCGAGCTCAATGCGCGCGATGCGGCCACTGACGGGCATACTGATGAGCCAGGTCCTGGCCAGGCGGGTTCGGCCCGGTTCCCTGAAGGACTCCTGGATTTCCCCTCTGTGGGGCGAAGTCACCTCCACCTCGCTGCGACCGCCACAGCCGACACAGGCAGCAAGCACCAACGCCGCGCCACAGGAATACACCCAAGGGAGGCGGAGGTCAGCGACCGTCGAAGGGAGAGACATCGGTTACTCCTTGATCTTGAGTACGTCCAACCATTTCAGGCTCCGGATTATCCGGTAGAGCAAGAGCTGGGCCAGGACAACGAACACGCTCATCAGGAAGGCAGTGACGAGGAATTGCGAGGGGCTAACGACGACCGGGAACCGGTAGAGTTCGGTGTCGTACGCGCGCGAAAGCAGGTGGGCTAAGCCCACTCCCCCTGCCAGACCCAGCGCGATCCCCAGGCCGTTCAGAAGCAGACTCTCGCCCGAGAAGATTCCCACGACCTGGGCCGACGTGTACCCCAGGACGCGAAGCGTTCCCACCTCGCGCTCCCGTTCGCTCAAGGAAACCAGGGCCGTGTTGAGGACGCTGCCGAAAGCGACCAATCCAGCCACAAGGATGATGATGGAGATCCAGGTTCCCATCATCTGCCCAAAGCTTTCGTGCAACTGGCTCAAGGCCCGGGAGCGTTCGCCGATGCCGACCACGGCCGGTCGCTCCTTGAGGCCGGAGTACATGGACACCCAATCGCTCCCGCCGACCACGCTGCCCAGGACGATGTTGGCCGACCACTCCTCGCCTAAGAGCCGGTTCAAATACTCGATGTCAGCGTAGGCCGAGAGCCCCAGAAAGGTGTCGACGGTGTCCATCACGGGTGTTTCGACTTCCAGTCGTCGTCCGATCAAGGCGCGAAGTCGGATGCGATCACCCGCGCGCACCCCCAGAATGTCGGCGAGCTTCCGGGTCAGAACCAGCCCTGCATCAGGCACCACAATCGGCTCTCCGTTCCGCCCCAGTGGCGTGTAGAGACGATTTCCGGCGCCAATACCGGTTACGGCAACCCGCTTCTCGTACGGTCCGTTGACCAGGTCGCAGACCACCTGGAGCTGCGCCTCCGTGGTCGAGACCCCGGGCAGCTTGGCAACTTCGTCGGGAGAACGTCTCCCCCTGGGATCTCTCAGCGAGACGGTGACGTCCTGGTGGGAGATCTTCTCGAACTCGTAGCTCATCAGGTACATGAGGGAGTCGCGGTTGCTCAAGGCCGTGAAGACCAGGGCTGTCGAAACCAGGGCAGCCAGCGCGCTCACTGAACTGCGGAAGGGATTCCGGAAAACGGCCCGTAGGATCATCTTCCAACGAAAGGGGAGGGGCCTCCACAATACGGGAAGGCGTTCGGGCAGGACCCGCACCCCTCGTTCAGGCGGCGGCGGACGCATCACCTGGGCGGGTTCCAGACGGGCGGCCGCGCGGACCCCTTTCAGCGTCCCGGCCAGGGCGAAGCCGACGCTGGTGGCCAGCCCGAGGGCCGCGATATCTGCATAGTAGTGGGGCTCAAAAAAGGGCAGCGTGTAGAACTGCCGGTAGACCTGAATTCATCGGCCCAGCAGGCCCCCGGCGACTCCCCCGCCCACCCCGACGGCGGCGCCAAAAGAAAGGTAGTGTCGGGTGACGAAGCCGGTGGTGTAACCCAGGGCCTTGAGGGTGCCGATGACGGTGCGCTGCTGGGCCACCATCCGGGCCATGAGGACGTTCAGCACGAGCGCCGCCAGGCCCAGGAAGATGGTGGGCATGACAGTGGCGCTGACCTTCAGACCGTTCAGCTCATCGGCAAGAAAGCGGGCGGAGGCCAGCTCCTGGACGGGGGTGGTGTTGGTCACACCGTAGGCGTCCAGCCGATCCTCGATGACCTTGAGCGTGTTGTCCAGGGCCGTTCGCGAGGGGTCGTGGGCCAGACCGACGATCTGGTTGTAGGCCCCGTCCAGGTCACAGGACTTGGCCAGGAAATCCTCCCCGAGGTAGAGCACCCCGAACCGCTTGGGATCGGGAGCCAGACCTCCGCCTGGGGGCATGACGTATACGAACTCTGGCGACATCGCCGTCCCGACCACCAGCAAGTCGTGCTGCTTGTCCAACAGGAGCACCTTCAGCCGACTGCCGGGACGGAGGTCGTTCTCCCGGGCGAAGGCCTCGTTGACGATCACCTCCCGGTCGCTGGTTCCTGAGAACCAGATGCCCGAGCGCAGCAGGATGTCGTTGATGACCGAGCGGCGCTCGGTGGGCATCGAGAGGGCCCTTCCGGATATTGGTTCTTCCACACCGGGCAGATCGATGAGCACCGCCAAACTCACGCGTCCGCGAGCGGCCTGCACGTTGGGCAGTTGCTCGACCGAGTGAACGGCCCAGCGGGGAGCGCGCTTCAGGTCGACGGCAAAGTCGGCCAGGCGATACTCCCGGTAGTAGACGGCTCGCGCCGCGGCCATATCGCGGTACACCGAGGCCATCCCCACGAAGCTCCCCACGCCGATGGCGGCGATGACCACCAGGGCCAGAAGGGAGCCCTTCCGCCTTAGGAGGTCCCGCGCTAACTTGCGAAGCATGACCCGGTTTACCATTCGATCTCGTCCGCGGACTTGGGCTTCTCGTTCACGTCAACCGTGTGGACCACCCCATCGAGAAGCCGGGCGACGCGGCCGCCCAGCGTGGCGATGGCGTTGTTGTGGGTTATGAGGATGAGGGTCTTCCCCAGGTCCCGGTTCAGGTCGGAGAGGAGTCCCAGCACCTGCCTGCTGTTTTCGATGTCCAGCGACCCTGTCGGCTCGTCACAGAGCAACAGTCGGGGATTGCCGGCCAGCGCCCGAGCGACGGCCACCCGCTGCTGTTCGCCGCCGCTGAGCTGTGAGGGGAAATGGTCCGCCCGGTCGGCCAGCTTGACCAGCCGCAGGGCCTCCATCGGATCCAGCGGGTCGCGTACGATCTCGACGGCCACCTGGACGTTCTCCAGAGCCGTCAGGGTGGGGATCAGGTTGAAGAACTGGAAGATGAAGCCCACTTCGTTTCGCCGGTACAACGTCAGCCGACGGTCGCTGGCCGAGGAGATGACCTCATCCCGGAACCGCACCGTGCCCGAGGTCGGACGATCCATGCCACCAATCAGGTTCAGCAGCGTGCTCTTGCCCGAGCCACTGGGCCCGGCGATGATGAGGAACTCCCCCTCGTAGATGTCGATGGAGGCGTCGCGCAGGGCGGGAACGTCCACCTCGCCCATGCGGTAGACCTTGCTGACCGACTTCAGGGAAACGATGATGGGAGGCGTCTTCATTCCGGTCCCCGCCCTACGAAGGGAGCTGCGCGTTCCCTGGTCCGAACGGCCCGCAGCCCAGCTTCCGCTGTCGGGAGGCATATTACCCGTTGGCACAGGGGTTTCAAGTGCCTGCGAGGCCGTGACCCGGTCGGGACCTACGCACGCCGGCCCCGGCCTACGTCCAGAACGAGCGATCCAGAGAGCGGTACTGCACGGCCTCGGCGATGTGGGGGGTCTCGATGGTTGGCGAGCCGGCCAGGTCGGCGATGGTGCGGGCGACCTTGAGTATCTTGTAGTAGGCCCGGGCCGAGAGTCGGAGCTCGGTCATGGCCTGTTCCAGGAGCGACTGCACCGGGGGCTGGAGGGCGCAGTAGCGCTTGATGTGGCGGTTGGTCATCTGGGCGTTGGTGAATATCTTGGCTCGTTTGAAGCGATCGCGCTGGGCGGCCCGGGCACCCTCCACCTGTTCGCGGATCTCGGCCGAGGATTCGCCGTCGGGCAGCTTGGTCAGCTCCCTGAGCCTGACTGGCGGAACGTCTACGTGGATGTCGATGCGGTCCAGCAGGGGACCGGAGATGCGTTTGAGGTAGTTGCGTATCTGCGTGGGGGTGCAGTGGCACTCGTGGTGCGGGTCGGTGTAGTAACCACAGGGGCAGGGGTTGAGTGCGGCGACCAGCATCAGACGGGCGGGGAAGGTCACCGTGCCCGCGGCCCGGGAGACGGTCACGGTACCGTCCTCGACCGGTTGGCGCATGGCTTCCAGCGTGGCCCGCTGGAACTCGGGCAACTCGTCCAGGAAGAGCACCCCGTGGTGGGCCAGGCTGATCTCGCCCGGACGGGGGACGGTGCCACCACCCACCAGGGCCACGCTGGAGATGGTGTGGTGGGGACTGCGGAAGGGGCGGGTGGCCAGGAGCGACTTCCCGCGGGCAAGCAGTCCGGCCACGGAGTAGAGGCGGGTCGTCTCCAGTGATTCCTCCAGGGTGAGGTTGGGCAGGATGGTGGGAAGCCGACGGGCCAGCATGGTCTTGCCGCTTCCGGGCGGACCGATCATGATCACGTTGTGAGCTCCCGCAGCCGCCACCGTGAGGGCCCGCTTGGCGTGGGCCTGACCCTTCACGTCGACGAAGTCCACCTCGTAGCCCTGTTCCTCCCGGAAGACCTCCTCCAGCTCCAGTTCGTAGGGGTCGATGGTGAGGGCGCCGTTGAAGAAGCCCACGGCGTCGCCCAGGGTCTCCACCGGGATGATCTCCAGACCGGTCACCACCCCGGCCTCGGCCGCGTTCTCGGCCGCGACCAGAAAGCCCTTCATCCCTTGGCCTCGCAGCTCCATGGCCATGGAGAGCACGCCATTGACCGGCCGCACCCGGCCGTCCAGCGCCAGTTCGCCCACCACCGCGTACTCCTCCTCTCCGTAGGTGGAGAGCTGGTCGGTGGCCCGCAGAAGACCCAGGGCGATGGGGAGGTCGAAGAGGGGTCCTTCCTTCTTGACGTCGGCGGGGGCCAGGTTGACGGTGATGCGACGGGCAGGGAAGAAGTAGCCGGCGTTCCGGATGGCGGCCTTGACCCGGTCGCGGGCCTCCTTGACGGCGGTGTCAGGCAGTCCCACTACCACCATCGTGGGCAGGCCGCTGGAGACGTCCACCTCCACCTCGATGGGGTAGGCGTCGATTCCGAAGACCGCTGCGCTCTTCACCCGGGCCAGCACGAGACCCCCTTTCGTCCACTGTGTGTGTCCTGAAATTGTATCGCGGTCAAGCACAGCGGTCAACGGCAAAGGCCTGAGGGTGGAGGGCGGGCGACACCGCTCTCGCTCCCGCACGAAGCGGACCGGCCGGGGACTGCCAGGCGACTGCTCCACCTCAACTTCTTCACCAATGAACTCTTCGGGGGCCATCGGTCTTCCTGCCCGGATTGCTGGTTCTGCCTACGAGGGGAGCCTTCGAGAGGGGGCCCGGGGCTCTGCTGTCATCCCGGTCTGAGGGAGTGTCGGCGCAGCTCGCGGGCGTGCTGTCTGACCTTTTCCTTCAGCTCAAAGGGGTGCTTCGCCCCCACGATGATGTACAGGGGGTCGGTGGGTTCGGTGGAGGTGATGACGATGTTGCCCACGTTGGCCAGTCTGTCGAACACCCCCTGGTGGACGGTAACGTCGTCCACCCGCAGGAGTTCCATCTCCTCGGAGCGCTTGCCCAGGAAGCCGCGCTCGACGGACAGGCGTTCTGTGGTCAGCCTGTACTTGAGGGTGAGTTTGGTCTTGATGATGCTCACCAGTAGCCAGACCCCCACGATGATGAGGAAGGCCGCGGCCACAGCCCACAGGAAACCGACCAGACCCGGACGTCGGTTCGAAAGAAAAAGGACCCCCGCAACCGTACCCAGCAAGCAGAGCCCGGCAAAGGTGAGCCGACCGGCAAGCGACCAGATGTTGGGCCGCCCCACCCACACTTCCTTCTCTACCAGTGGGCCGTTCAGGGACGCCGGCGCGGGGACGAGGGCGGGCTCCTCCGAGGGCCCCCCCGGTGAGGCGTCCTCCACGGGGGACGCTTCCCTTTCCCCTGGCGTCGCTGAGGGCTGATGCTCGCCGCGCACCCGGGCCCCGCACTTGTGGCAGAAGTTGCTGTCTTCCAGCAGTTCGGCTTCGCAGGACCAGCAGTGCATGGTCCGGCTCCTTGTCCTCTGGGCGGTCACTCCATCCGGGCCGGTCCGCTTCGGCCGACCTGTGCCCGACGTGCCAGCTCCCCGCGGAACCAGGGTACGGTCAGCTCCAGCCCCTCCCGACGGGAGATGGTCGGTTCCCACCCCAGAACCTTGCGGGCCCGGGTGATGTCTGGACAGCGCACCTTGGGGTCGTCCGGTGGCAGCTCGCGATGGACGATCCGACTGGAGCTCCCGGTCACCTCGATGACCTCCTGGGCGAACTGCTCGATGGTGACCTCCTCGGGGTTCCCCAGGTTGGTGGGGTCGTGCTCACCTTCGGAGAGGAGCAGCCGATAGAGACCCTCCACCAAGTCCCCCACGTAGCAGAAGCTCCGGGTTTGGGAGCCGTCGCCGTTGACCGTCAGGTCCTCTCCCTGCAGCGCCTGGGTCAGGAAGGTGGGGAGCACGCGCCCGTCGTCGATGCGCACCCGGGGGCCGTAGGTGTTGAAGATGCGGGCGATCTTGGTATCCAGGGTGTAGGAGCGCTGGTAGGCCACCACCAGGGCCTCACCGAAGCGCTTGGCCTCGTCGTAACAGCTCCGTCCCCCGACCGGGTTGACGTTCCCCCAGTAGTCTTCCGGCTGGGGATGCACCAGGGGGTCCCCGTACACCTCCGAACTGGAGGCGTAGAGGAACCGGGCTCCCTTCTGCCGGGCCAGCTCCAGGGCGTGCATGGTCCCCAGCGACCCGGCCTTGAGGATGGCCACGGGGATGCGGGGGAAATCGGTCGGCGAGGCCGGACTGGCCAGGTGGCACACCGCCCCCACCGGGCCCTCCAGGACCAGGGGCTCGACCGTATCCTCCTTGAAGAAGGTGAAGTTCTCGTTGGTCAGCAGGTGCTTGACGTTGCCCAGTCGACCGGTGGAGCAGTTGTCCACGGCCACCACCGTGTGGCCTTCGGCCAACAGGCGTTCGGCCAGGTGGCTTCCCACGAAGCCCACCCCACCGGTAACCACAACGCGCACCAGCGACTCCTTTGCCACACTCCAACGCGCCCGTCAGATGACGGCCCCACACCCAAAACCAGAAGTATACCGCTGACTCTCGCTTCCCGCCAAGGAAAATCGAGCCCCGCCGACCCACCCGACTTTGGCTGAAGCAGTCCGACCGGCCGGTCGATAGGTACTGTAGCCCGACGAGAAGCGAAGCAGTGAGAGGCGGCAACCGGAGGGAGCTGGTAAGATGGAGTGTCCCTTCATCGACGGGGCGGACGAGCGATGTTCCCGCAGGCTGACCCTGAGCAACATCCAGCAGGCGGTGAGTCTCTGCGCACACGACTACCTGAGCTGTCCGGTCTACCGGGCCCTGCGGACCCAGGCCGTACGACGAGGTGGGCAGTCCCGGCTCAGGATGGTCTCGTAGCCTCCGACGGAACCGCCGCCCGCTTTCTGGAGTACGTCGAGGTCGAGTGCGCCCTCGCCGTCAATACCCTGCGGG